>JBILGL010000673.1:0-4345 GCA_044351075.1 Isosphaeraceae bacterium
TTCGTTTTTGAATCCGATTTTGGTATTGGTGGAAGCGGTGCATCTTTCAGTACAGGTGTTAGAGGATACGCCATACTAAGCACCACAAATCGTATTATGCAAGAGTACATTACACCTGTAATTGATAAAAACACTAGAGATCCCTACAAATTTAATATTTCGATTCCGAATGATGTCAGGTTTCTAACCCTGATTTCTGGAGATGTAAATGATCCTAACTTTGATCATTCAGGTTTTGGCAATCCAATACTGGTTGGCAATAATTATCATCTCCATTCCTCTGCGGTGGATAGCTCTGGCAATATCTACAAAGTAGGCAGTTTTACAGGTACAGTTGATTTTGACCCCGGCGCTGGCACTCAAAGTCGCACTGCTACGGTAGATTCCGATGCTTTTGTTCTCAAGCTCGATTCCACTGGCAAATTCCTTTGGGTTAAAACCATTGGCGGAACTGACGACACTCAGGCTGGTAGTATAACGCTGGATGCCTCGGGAAACCCTCTTGTAACAGGGTGGTATTCAGGCACAACCGATTTTGATCCGAGCACCGGAGTCTCGAATATAACCAGTCAGGGCAAAGAGGACGGATTCATCCTCAGCCTTGATACAACAGGAAACCTGACATGGGCAAAGTCCTTCGGTGGCAGTTCAACGGATCGTGCTCGCGAGATCACAATCGATTCCTCTGGAAGCATAATTATTGGTGGCCTTTTCGATGGTACAACCGACTTTGATCCCGGCCCGGGATCATTTATGCTTTCCACCTCCAGCGGTAGTCCGGATAGCTTTCTGCTGAAACTCAACCGTTTCGGAGATTTTAGCTGGGTTCGAGCCTTCATTGGTTCGAGCGGTCATTACGACACCCAAATTTTTGATATCACCACCGACTCGTTAGACAACGTAATCATGACCGGCCAGTTTAATGGTTATATTGATATTGACCCAGGTAGCCCACTTGTCGTCCTTACCTGCGGTTCGACAACTTCACAAAACGGATTTTATGTAAAGCTTAATAATTCTGGAACTTATGTTTTAAGTGGAGTAATTTCTTCGGTTGGTTTCTCTGTAATCAATTCTGTGGGAGTGGATTCCGGCAACAATGTTTACTTTGGTGGTGCGTTCAGCAACGCAGTCGATTTTGATCCATCCAGCGCGAATGTTACAATCAGTGGTATCGGTAATACGGATGCGTTTTTACTTAAAATGTCAAGTCTTGGTGGGTTTCAATGGGTTCGCACATGGGGATCAACGGGCGAGGATAATGTCAAAAGTGTTGCCATCGGGCCGACCGGAAGGGTCTATGCTGGTGGGATTTTTGAAGGCTCAGTGGACTTTGACCCGGGGTTACAGACTTCAAACCTTACATCCACGGGTGGGGGCGACGCTTTCCTGTCAGAGTTCGGTCAGGACGGAAGCTACAAAAATACTCGTGTCATTGGCCAGCCTATGGGCGATGACGAGTTATACAACATTACCGTTAACGGCACCAACGACTTGGTATTAATTGGGACATTTAGTGGTTCAATGGATTTTGATCCCGGTAATACTGTAGCGAATCTGCCATTGGGCAACGGCATTTCAAATGTTTACATCACGAAATGGCGCGAGAAATATCTGACCCAGACAGGGCTGACCGTATCAGAGAGCCCCGACACGAATTTCATGATCCTAACAGCGAACGTGTCGAATTTGGGTGCTGGGAATCTGACGGGAAGCGTTTCGTTTTCTAAAACCACGAATGGTACGACTGACACCCTTGGCACTGGTAATCTGAACAATGGCACAGCTACACTGAATGTTGCCGGATTACTGCCTGGATCTCACAATATTACAGCTTCCTACAGCGGCGATTCAACCAATTTCAGCTCGATTTCAAATCCTGAAACTGTTCAGCTTGATTATGTCAGTGGAAATTGGGGCTGGGCTTTGGCATTTGTGAATCGAGTCGGAAATGAAGAAATCTATCCAACAAACAAAATAGATGTAGATAGCAACGGAAACATATATGTTGTAGGTTCATTCTCCGGCACAATTGATTTTGATGCAACTCTAGCGACACAGCAATATACTGCTCTGGGTTCGGTTGACTGGTTTTTAGCAAAATTAACACCGGGTGGAAAAATAACATGGTTTCGCCAGTGGACGGCTGATAATTTGGTTGTTTCAAGAATACTGATCGATAATTGGAATCGAATTAGCTTGGTTGGACTTTTTAATGGTACGTTTGATTCCGATCCGACCAATGGAGTAAAACAGCTTTCAAGTAATGGTGCCCGCGACGCATTTCTTGTTCGGATGAATTTGGACGGTAGTTTCATCGACTCGATGTCTATAGGCGGTTCAGGTAATGATCAGATTGTTTCAATTAAATATGCATCTCAGAATATATTTGTCATAAGTGGATATTTTAGTAGTTCAGTCGATTTTGATCCAACCACAAACACAATGATCAGAAATTCAGTAGCTGGAAAAGACGCATTTATTGCTTCATACGGCAACTCGTTCATTCCAAATTGGGTAAGTACTACTTCTACAACAGGTGATGATATCATCAACGATATTTCCATTGATGATTCAGGCAATATTTACGCTTATGGAATGAGAAATATTTCCTTTGATATTAATGCAGGTAATAACCTTGCTTTAACTAATGGCTCTGCGATTCTTGCTAAATATAATAATTCTGGATTGCTTGTGGCTCAGGGTCCCGCAACTCCCTCGTCCCCATATTTTTACGCTTCATCCATTCAATTTAAGAATAATATCGTTTACGCTTTTGGAGGGATTTGGAACAACAATTCGACATGGCATAATTTCGTTTACACCTATGATACAAACCTTTCAATAATTTGGGCTAAACAGTTTGATGGCGATGTTTCTGGCTTTTGTGGATTTGATATCGATCAGTTTGATAACATTTATCTATCTGGAATCTTTCGAGGCTTAATCGATGTAGATCCTTCATCATCAGTAATCAATCTGACGAGTAAAGGAGACTGGGATACATATTATGTTAAGTGGGATCGAAATGGGAATTACCTCAATGGATTCAACTTTGGTGGATTAAATGAGGACGGATTGGTTTATTATGATGGTAACAATACGATCAGATGCAGCCCAAATGGCAGCGTCATAATCAGCGGTTATTTTTCCAAAATTGCCGATTTTGATCCATCGAATAATTATGGGAATTTAACTGGCGATATTATAGGAACAAACACAAAATCGCGCTTCGTTCTGAGCCTGGCTAATCTGGTGACTATTGGCACTTCTGCAACGCTTACAGCAAATATTGGAACGTCAAGTGTATTTGGTCAACCTGTATCACTTAAAGCAAATGTGACAGTTTCAAATGGAAATACGCCTTCTGGTTTGACAGCTCGATTTTTTGACGGGTCTAACCTCTTAGGAACAAGCAATGTAACAAACGGTTTAGCAAACTTGGTTATCTCGAATCTCACAGCGGGCACGCATAATCTTTCTGTCATTGTCAGCGATCCAACACAAGCTTATGGAAATTCAACAGGGCTTCTCACGTTTAATGTCAACCAGGCAAATACAACCACAGTTATTTCGAGTCCTGCCAGCGGAATTGCTGGCAGCAATATCACAATCATCGGTCAGGTTTCCGCAATTGCACCCGGGGCAGGTAATGCAACCGGCACAATTTCTTTTATGATTGCATCAGGCACTTTGGGTAATGCAACGCTAAATGCCAATGGGGTTGCTACATTGAGCACCAATGCACTACCTGTTGGGAATCACACGATTGCTGCTTATTACGATGGAGATGTGAACTTTAATTCATCTGTTGCATCAAATATCACTGTAATAATCACTCCGCCTGTTTTTGGAGTCGCAGGTGTTGATCAGCTTGATCTATCGAGCATTCGTGTTCGGTTTAACGATGCAATATCTCTTTCGGGACTTCAGATCCACGATGTTTATTCAGGCAATAATCTCACAGAATCAGCCGACCTCGTGGTCAGAGAATCCAGCGGTAATGCTATTCGTGGTTCAATGATCATCGCCAGCGACCTGAAATCCGTTACTTTTGTAAAAACTGGTTCTGGTTTTTCCGCAGGTAATTACAGTGTTCGTTTACGGTCGGATGCCAATGCTTTTCGATCTTCTAATGGCAATCTGCTCGACGGCAATTCCGATGGAATTCCGGGTGGTGATTTTAATGGCAATATTACTGTGACTGCATCAGAAAAGACGCTCATTATCCCTGATGTAGTACGTGGACCAGGTCAGGATTTGCGACTGAGTCCAACAGTTGCCGGTATTCCAGTTTCCATCTCTAACGGAAATGGCGTACATGCATTCGATTTGTCGCTGAATT
>JBILGL010000426.1:0-4343 GCA_044351075.1 Isosphaeraceae bacterium
CATAACTGGCAGAAAGTATAATAGTGCGTATGAGATGACGAATGTCATATTTGTTTTGTTTGAAATCGTTTTCAAGCCAGGCCATCAAGTCGGCATCAATTGGCGGATTGGTGGCCCTCAGGTCGTCTTCCGGCTCCATTAAGCCACGGCCGAAAAACTTTTTCCAGACACGATTAATAATTGCCTTGGCAAAGAGCGGATTTTCAGGGCTCGTCATCCAATCGGCCAAGGCCTGTCGTCGTGTTTTGGTTTGGTCAGATCCAACCACACTCGAATCGAGCGGCTGTGGCGGCATGGCCACAGCTCTGCGTGGGTGAATGATGTCACCCTCCGGGCGATCGCTGACTATTGCCTCACCCGTCGTCGGGCCATCTTTCAGACCAACTCGACTCAAGAGGCTTGCAAAGCCGTAATATTGATCCTGAGTCCATTTCTCCAGTGGGTGATTGTGGCAGCGGGCGCAAGTGAGCGATAGACCCAGAAATGCAACGCTAGTGGTCTCGGTCAGATCTGCCGGGTCGCGATGAAGCACAAAATAATTGCCGGCACCATTTTTGAGAGTCGTGCCTACGGATGTCAAAATCTCGCGGGAAAATTGATCCCATGGTTTGTTTTCGTCGACACTTGATTTCACGTAGTTGTAAAACGACCACATGGCCGGCGTTGTCAGTCGATTGGAAGAGACCAGGAGCAAATCCGACCACTGATAAGCCCAGTAATCAACAAATTCAGATGAATTGATGAGTTGATCAACCATTGTCTTGCGTTTGTCAGGTGATTTATCAGCAAGGAATCTATTTGTTGTCTGAAATGAAGGCAGGGTGCCTGTGAGGTCGAGCGTCACTCGCCGTAGCCATGTCGCATCTCCAGCGTCAGGTGATGGTGGAATGCCCAGCGATTGCAACTTGACGAGATTAAACTCATCAATCTTGTTGTTTTTTGTTGCATTAGCAAAAATTGAATCAGCTAATTTTAACCCGGTGGGAACGGAGACGATTGTCGTTTGAACCAGGCTGGCATACCAGACCGTGACAAAAGCCTCGCCCGGATTCTCTGCAGTGAATCGGCCTGATTCATCCACTTTTAAAATAGTTTCATCGGTTGTACCAAATTTGGCCCAGGGGGTCACATCCGCTCGCGTTCCATCGCTGTAAATGCAATCGACAAGCACTCGGCCCGACTTGCCTTTTTCGAATAAAACAGCGCCCGGGGAAACTTCAAGTCGAACAGGTTTTGGCGCTTTCGCGTCCACACCGGTTGCACCGGCAGCAATCCAGCCAGAAAGTATGGAATAATCACGAGTATCTAGTGAAATTCTGGCCTCTCCACCGTGTGGTACAGCCCCTGTGGCTTTCCAGAGCAGAAGGCTTTCTTCCGGATGACCGGCGACCACTCTTCGCCCACCAGCCTGACGTGTCATGGCGGCGTGATCCATTTCAGGGGCATAACCACGCAAAGAGAGGCGAAAACCATTTTTTCCGGCCGCCGAACCGTGACATGCTCCCGAGTTACATCCCAGTTTTGTCAGCACCGGCTGGACGTGATTTTCAAACGACCAGTTGATATTTTCATCAGGAATTTGAATTTTCACTGGTGATCGAAAAATCTGACCGTTTTTCAGTCGTGCAATAATCTCGCCTGATCCTGCCTGTTTCGGATTGAAAATGGGGCCGGTGTCGATCTTACCAAGCGAGGGCGGATCAATGCTCCAATCGGCTGTATCAGTCAAATCGGCGGTAATTCGGCCTCGCTCGTCTGTCGTTAGCAATTGCAATGAGCGAATTGCACCTGCGTTTTGGATGATAACATTCCTTGGGAAAATGGCTGTTTCAGCCGTTACCTGTTGAAATGAAATCAGGCACAAAATACAAATCAGCGATGATTGCAGTAATTTCATTTGAAACCAGTGGCTCATTGTAAGTGTGTCTGTCATGAAGTGGCTGAAAGACAATGGTTTTGGTTTTTAAAATTACAATCAGACCAGAAGTTCCTGGATCGGTTCGATTCCATGATCAACTAATCGAATCGGACGATTACCGGGCCCTCGAAGCTCGGTGTCAAGGCTCAGGCCAAGGCCTGAATAGACTGTGGCGGCGATTTCGCCGGTTGTGACGGGCCGGGTTTTTGGTGATCCGCCGATTTCGTCAGATTCGCCGACGACTGTACCACCCTTGAATGGGCCGCCAGCGAAGAGCGATGTCCAGACGCCAGGGTGGTGATCGCGGCCGCCGGCGGGGTTCACCTTTGGCGTACGGCCAAATTCGCCAAAGGCGAGAATCATGGTGTTTTGCAGCATTCCGCGCAGGTGAAGATCTTCAATCAGGGCAGTATAGGCCTGATCAAAATTGGGGGCGACTTCCTTTTTCATTCCTTCGATGGATGTAAAAGGTGAGGATCCATGAATATCCCATGTGACTTCATTAAAAACAGTCTCAAACATATTCACGGTGACGAGTCGCACACCAGCTTCTACCAGGCGACGGGCCATCAGGCACGATTGACCGAAGCGAGTGCGGCCATAGCGATCGCGAATGGCATCCTTCTCGTTTTTCAGGTCGAATGCTTCGCGGGTTTTGGCCGACGACATAATGGAATAGGCTTGCTGGAAGTTAGAGTCTAGCAGTTTGGCATCGGCAGAAGCTTCGAAGCTCGCCAGATTGGCATCAATTGCATTTCGCAGGGAACGGCGGCGTTCGGTGCGGGCAGCGGTGATATATTCCGGCGGCAGGAGGTCGGGCACTTTGAAATTCGGGCTGTTGGGGTCGGCATTTAAAATAAACGGATCATGAGTTTTGCCGAGATATCCGGCAGTGTGGCCGTGGGGCAGGTTGCCGCCGGTGGCACCAATGGGCTTGGGCAGAAGTACATAGGGCGGGGCGTCGCCTTTGGGGCCTTTTACATATGAAAGAATGCTGCCGTAGTGGGGGTGTTCGAGGCCCGGGCCGAAAAGGCGGCCGGTTTGCATCATCTGGTAGCCGGTGTCGTGTACGGCGGTGGCTTGATGATAGACGGACCGAACGAGCGAAACCTTGTCCATCATGCCGGCGAGGCGTGGAAATATCTCAGAGATCTGTATGCCGGGAACGTTGGTCTTGATCGGCTGAAACGGGCCACGAATTTCTGCCGGGGCACTCGGCTTGGGGTCGAAGGTGTCGATCTGTGAGGGGCCGCCGACAAGAAACAGCAGGATGCAATTCATGTCGGACGATTTCTGGACTTTTTCGGCCGCTTGAATCTGGCTGAGACTCAGGCCCATCAGGGGAAGCGAGCCGGCATGAAAGAAGTCGCGGCGGGTCAGTCCGTCACAGGTGCGGGGGCCCCGTTTTGCGTCGATCCTGATCATCGGGAGTATCCTTGTAGACGGCTTTTATTGTTTGCGATGGAAGACTTTATGGCAATATCGCTCAATGGCTTGGACGCATTGAACACGAGCCGTTTTCTTGCAGCAAGTGGTTGTTTGATATTATTATCATAAACTGATTTCTCTGGCCCGTCAAAGCACTTCTGCCCCAAGACTTTCAGGATGAGATGAAACGATGGATAATCCGAAACTGCGGATTGATGGTCTGGTTGCACGTGAGGTGGAATTGAGTCGCGATGAACTGGAGCGGCTGCCGGAATTGGCCCAAGTGCCTGATGTTTCGAGGTTTGAAGCGAAAAAGCAGGGAGATGCCGTCACTTTGGAAGCCGTGCTCGATTTGGCTGGCCCATCGCCTGAAGCGAACTATATGACGCTTCATGCCACGCGAGATAACTTTCATGTCTCAATTCCACTTGAAGCTGTAAAGTTACAGGGTTTAGTGATTTACAAAGTTGGAACAGAGTCGTTAACGGTGAAGCAGGGCGGGCCTTTTCGGTTTTTAATTCGCGACTTCGCCGCCTGCCATTCGGCAGAGCTTGATGACTGCGCCAATGTGAAATTTCTGGACCGTATTGAACTCACCCAGCGCAAGGGAATGGACACACGCCCCACGACAGATGCTGAACACGAAGCACTTCATGCAAGGCTGGAAGCATAAAGTTTTCCATGAAAATTGCTTGTAATGCCGTGTGGTTTCGTCTTTAATAGAGCTTATCCTTCCTGATCGGTTGTCTGAAATTGCCCATTGCCGATTCATGTTCACCTGTTGCCTTTCTGCCGGTGCCAAAATGATTCAACTTTTGAAATCAAAACGGTTTATGTTGCTGTTTCTGCTTTTGGCTGGAGTTCTGGCCGGGCGGTTGACAGGCGTCATGGCTCAGGGGCTTTCACCGGCGGAAGCGGTGCGCAAGATGTCACTGCCCCCGGGCTTCGAGGCAAATGTTTTTGCTTCAGAGCCTGATGTCAGGCAGCCGGTGGCATC
>JBILGL010000427.1:0-4341 GCA_044351075.1 Isosphaeraceae bacterium
ATTCCCACATTCCCGAATCTGGCGATTTGGTGTTGCCGATCGTGCCCCCAGTGGCATCTCTAAGGCTAATTCATTCAAGCCTTTACGAGCAGCTTCCACATGCTCTCGACCTGGCCCGTGGCATCGCTCGCAACCAATATTCGGCACCAGTGCGGGCAAGTCAAAATCGCCTGGCTTTGATCTCGATGTCACCGTCGAATGGCAATCAAGGCACTTCACCATGCTTCGCTGGTCCATCAGTCGCCCAGCCTTGTCTCTCGATATATTCGAACCAGCCTGATCTTTCTCCCCCTGCCCCGGCGTCACATCCATGCATTGGCCCGACCTGTAAAACGATAGCCGATGCTCAAGCCCCTGAAACTGCTTCAAATTCTTGTTAAACAGAAGCGACAGGAACGACATTCCCTGCTCCCCCGACCCAATCGCAAAATCAATCGCATGGCACTCCGGCTCCCCATCGCCAATCTTCTCCGCCTCAAGCCGGTCGCCATTGACGATATACCGCCAAAGCACTCCGGCATTTTCAGGGTCAGGATAAACCTTGCCATCAAGCTCCCGCGCAATCGCCGTCCGGCCCGCCGGTCGAAGCGTACGCGAATGCCCTGAGCCAAAATGCTGAGCATGCTCGGTCGGGTGACATTCACCACAAGCTTTGGAACCAACAAGATTTAAAGTCGGATTCGTGCCTGAATTGCCAAACGGGTCAACCAGTTTTGGGGCGTCAAATCGCCCTGAATTCGCCTCATTCTGCACGGCCGCTGGGGCCAATGGCCCGGTAGATGCATTTGGCTGATTCGAAGTGCTGCCTGAACCAGTAGATGCAGGCTGCGGCAGTTGCTGAATCTCAAAATTGATCAGCCGCACCCGGCTCCGATCCAGTTTCTCTTCACGCTCACCACTAAGCTGATATGCCGCCGCAACGAGGCTGATCGCTGCCACAGATGCAATAGCCAATCGGCAATGACTCAGATTGAGTTTTTGAATAATCATCAGCATGGAATTTTGGTGCATCTGAATATCTTGTCAGAATTGGCGGAATGTCCATTTTTACATCCCAGCCCCAGATTGAGCAAGATCGTCTTTTGAATTTCCAAACAATCCTAATGACAGTCAATAATAACATATCCTCGAAATATGGCTGAAAAAAACATCTGAACCGTGTAATATAAATCATGATGAGAACCGGATGGCTGCACCCCGTGGGCTGAGACTCCCCAACGTGACCCCAGACGCTAAACGACGACGTATTCTGCTCATTCAGGCTCTCCTGACAATTTCATTGATTATTGCATTTTCATGGTTTCTTCTGACCCGCAAACAGGCCAAACTCCAGCGGGATTTTGAAAGCCTTTTGTCGAATCGCCAATACGCAGAAGCTTCCCAGCTCGGTGCCCGGCTCGCCTGGTATAAGCCCGACGATGTGAAATTGATACTCGACAGAGCCGATATCGAAATTCAATTAAATCAAGTTGCGAAAGCCGCCCAGCTGCTGAAAAGCATCAAGCCCGATGCCACAGACTCCATTTCATTAAATTTCCGTATGGGTCAGCTGATGTATGAAATCCAAATTTTTGATGCCGCCACTCACCATTTACAATTAACCGTCCAGCGCGACCCCCAGAATCTTCAGGCACATCGTCTGATTACAGCAATTCTCGGTATCAAGCGCATGGCCCCAGAACAAAAAAATGCCCTCTGGAAATGGTATGCCGGCGGTGTCGGCACCATCGAATCACTGCGAATCCTCGCCCAGTCAGATGTCATTATCCCACCGGGTACAATTCAGAAAACTTCGGACGAAGGCGTCATCCTCGAACAACAATTACAACTCGAGCCCGACTCCATCCCGTCGATCGTCGCCCTTTGCTATTTCTATCGAAATCGAGGCGATCTGACACGCGTCAATCAATTACTCGGCGCAGCTTTATCATCCCATCCCTCTGATATCCAACTTCTGACAGAAAAACTCGCCCTCCTGATTGATTCAGGCGATACGCAGTCCGCCGGCTCTTTACTGCAGCAATTAAATCAATCCATTGCCGGCTCGCCCCGCCTTCTTGAGCTTCGTGCTGAATACCACCGAAATGCCGGAAATTATGCCTCAGCCATTTTTGATTATGAAAATGCCATTAAACTCATTGAAATCAGCCCACAGCTCAGCTTCAGGCTGGCTGAATGTTATCGCCTGGCCGGCCGAAAATCAGAATATGAAAGCTATCAGAAAAAATGCAAATTGTTGAAAAATCTCTCTGAAATCGCCGCCTCTGTTGATATAAACGCACCTCATCCACCCACCCTGATCGAACTTTCAAAAATCGCTCTCAGCCTCAATCGTTCCAGAGAGTCGGCGGCATGGGCCCGGGAAGCACTGAAACTTGATCCTGCAAATGCAGAAGCCACAGAAATCTATCGCAGCCAATCGGTAAAACAGGCAAAATAATGCAATTCATTTTTCAATTAAAATACATTGCTGTTGTCATTTTCTTTCTCATTCAATCGCTTTTGTTTTTCACCGGTTGTTCAAATCAAAATCAGCCGCAGGATGCTTCCAGTTCACCTGAAATCAAGGCAAAACAGGGCATTATTGAGGAAAATCTTCAAAATCGACCTCAGATTCAATTTCGCAATATTGCAGCTCAGGCCGGTTTCTCAATCCCTCATTATCCCGCGGCTCATGGCCAGTTCCGCCTTTTTGAAACAATGGGTGGTGGTGCAGCTCTCTTTGATTTTGATAACGATGGCCTGCTAGATCTCTTTCTTTGCCAGGGTGTTGATATTCCTCCTGTTGAATCGAAAACCGAAGGGCGAAAGCATTCGCTGCTCTATCGAAATCTTAGTCAAATGAAATTTGAAGAATGTTCGAAAAAAAGTGGTGTTGCATTTGATGGCTACGCTCAGGGTGCGGCCACTGGCGATTACGACGGCGATGGCGATGAAGATCTCTATGTCTCAGGTTTCCAGTCCTCAGCCCTTTATCAGAATCAGGGCAACGGCACATTCAAGGATGTCGCTTTGGCGGCGGGCCTTCAGAATCAGGGCTGGGCCACAAGCTGCGGCTTTGCTGATTTTGACCGAGACGGCGACCTTGACCTCTACGTTGTTCGCTACCTGGCTGATACGATTGACCAAAATGGCAACCCGACCGTTAAATGCAGCGCGACACCCAATCAAAACGGTTATTGCCCACCACTCGCTCATCTGTCAGAGGCTGACAGCCTCTATCGAAATAATGGCGACGGCACTTTTACAGATATTGGTGCGTCGATCGGCCTTTCAGCCAACGATGGTAATGGCCTTGGCCTGGCTCTTGCTGATTTTAATGGCGATGATCTCATGGATATTTTCGTGGCAAATGATAAAACTCCATGTAAATATTATCAGAATCTCGGCGCATTGAAATTTCAGGAACGAGGCATTGAAACGGGCCTTTCCTTTAATGAAATCGGCGAGCCAACGGCGGCCATGGGTGTGGCCACTGCCGACGCCGATAATGATGGCTGGCTCGATATTCTTGTGACCAATTTTTACGAAGAAGGTGTCACGTTTTTTCGAAATACCGGTAAGGGTCAATTTGAAGTGGCCACCAGCAGAGCAAGGCTCAAAATACCAACAAAAAGTCAGCTTGGCTTTGGTACAGGTTTTTATGATTTCAATAACGACGGCTTACAGGATCTTTTTATCACCAATGGCCATGTTAATGATGTCAGACCCCTCCGAATGCCCTACCAGATGCAACCCCAGCTTTTCTCAGGTCAGGGCCGATTGCAATTCCTCGAAATCAGTCAGAATGCAGGAGACTATTTCCAGCAGAAAAATCTCGGCCGAGGCGCAGCTTTTGGCGACCTCAATAACGACGGTCTGATCGATATTGTTGTCACCCATAATGACTCTGCACCGGCCATCCTGCTGAATGAAAAATCCGAACCAAACCATCATTTCATCGGCCTCAGGCTGATTCCTTCCAAAATCAATGGCAAATCCGTTTCGCCCATCGGCACATCCGTTGTGGCGACTCTCAAAAATCAGTCAAAGCTCTATCGATATCTCCACAGCGGCGGTAGCTACCTGAGCGCTCACGATCATCGCATTTTCATTGGTTGCGGAAATGCTGAAATCGAACAAATTTCAATAAAATGGCCTGATGGCAAGTCGCAGATCATGAAAAATCTGCCAATCAATCAAATTCATACAATTACGCAAAAAAATTCAGATTAAATCTTATTCAGGCTTTTTGACCATCATTTTCTCGGCTTTTAGCTGATTATCACCTTCTTTGATATCAATAATCTGGTTCGATAATATTCCGGTAAAATTCTCTTTTCTGCCCGTTGGCCAGTCAAT
>JBILGL010000428.1:0-4338 GCA_044351075.1 Isosphaeraceae bacterium
CGAAGGCCGGCGCATGGATCAACCACGCCTTTTCGCCTTCAATAACCAGCGAGATCAGGTGCTTGATCGCTACCTGGATGCACTCACTTATTCATATGATTATCTCTTTTCACCAAGTCTGGCCGGTACTCGACAGCCATCTGACCCTCGCTTTCGGCTCGCCTGTGAAATCTACAATGCTGCCCTCGAGCGACTCATTCGCACGGCTGTGATAAAAGGCCGGGTGCCGATGGGCGATTCCATTGAAATTACGCTCAAAGGCCAGAAAACCAAAGTTAAACTGGCGCTTGACGAAGGCACGCTCTGGCCCCGTCAGGAGATTAACGAACTGATTTTCGCCAGCGATTTTGAACTCACCGGCGTTGATACCCAGACGCGCCAATATGGTGTGGGCGTGCCGATGATCGCCCTTCGCCGCAAGCCTAAAACCGATGATAACCCTGCCGCCGCCGCAGTCGAGCGATTCCTTCCCTCGGAAGTTGCATTTCCGCTCACAGCGTTTATTCATCCCAAGTCGAGGCTTGAGCAGCAGCCGGAAAAGGCAGCGGATGAGGAATTTGTGATCGAGCTGATTGACCCGATCCGCTTCCGCATGGTCGGCAGCGACCCGAAAGCACTACTGCCGCTGGAATTTGATCTGACCACGCCGCTGGCCTATATGTGGTCGTATTCCGACCTGTTTTATGGATCTGACAAAGATAAAGTCGCTAACCTGATCAAGCCTGGCGATCTTTCGCAAAAATCGGGTCTGAAGCTGTTGCGGCCCTACGAAGCAGGCAAAATCCCAGTGGTCATGGTGCATGGGCTCGTCAGTTCGCCGCTGACATGGATCCCCATGATCAACCAGCTTTTAAACGACGCTAAAATTCGCGAAAACTACCAGTTCATGCTCTTTTCTTACCCGACCGGGGCCCATATCCCGATCGCGATGTCGAGCCTGCGCGAAGCCCTCTGGCAGGCACGCACCCAGTTTAACCACGGCGGATCAAGCGACGGCTTTGAACAGATGCTCCTTCTGGGGCATAGCATGGGCGGGCTGCTTTGCCGCAGCATGGCTGTTTCAAGCGGCGATCTTTTCTGGAAATTACATTCCGATCGCCCCTTTCAGGAAATCCTCGGGCCGCCGGAAGTGCTCACAGAGCTTCGCCAGTTCCTCTTCTTTGAGCCCATGCCAAGCGTCAAACGAGTGGTTTTCATGGCGACACCACACCGGGGGTCTGATATGAGTCGTGGCATCATCGGCCGCTTTGGCTCAAATCTGATCGAAGACCCTGACCACATTCAGAAGCTGCTTTCCAAGCTCATTGACGACAACCCCGATGCATTCGACCGGCGCAAATTCCGCCGCCTGCCCAACTCCATTGAAACCCTGTTGCCCGACAGCCCGGTGCTCTCTTCTCTACTCGAGATGAAGCCCGGTAATGACGTGACGTTTCATTCCATTATTGGTGCGAACAAGCCCGGCCCACCGGCTGAATCAACCGATGGCATCGTAGCCTATCGCAGTAGCCATATTGCCGGCGTGGCCAGCGAAAAGCTGGTACGGTCCGATCATTCCGTACAGAAGAGCGCTGAGGCCATTCAGGAAGTGCGACGCATTCTGCTGGAACATCTGGCAAAATCACGCCCTGAAACGACCACACCCACGCCCACCCCGGTGCAGGAAGAGCGATCAGCCCGGCTTTTTGACGTCGGCAAGCCGCTGCCCGACCTGCCCACGGGCATCAAGGCAAATTGATTTTGCTGAAGTCAATATGATTGCATTTTCATCTGATTACAGCAGATGCAATTGCATTTAAAGAACTATACCTGCCAGTATTTTCTGCCGACGAGCGATTCAGGCAGGCACGGCATTTCGTCGCGGGCGGCAGGGTCATCGTGTGCATAGCGATAGCCTTCGCCATAGCCCACCTGTTTCATCAGCTTGGTGGGCGCATTTCGCAGGTGCATGGGCACAGGCTCGCGAGCGGTAGCCTGGGCATCGGCCAGTGCTGCAAAATAGGCCCGTTTCACGCCATTTGATTTTGGGGCATTGGCCAGATAAATCACAGCCTGAGAGAGCGGATAAAGCCCTTCCGGAAAGCCAATCTGGTGCACCACCTGAGCCGCGGCGGCCGCCTGTTGCAGGGCCATCGGGTCAGCCATTCCGATATCTTCCGAGGCAAAGATCGTCAGCCGGCGAGCGATAAACATCGGGTCGGCACCGCCTTCAATCATCCGGGCCAGCCAATAAAGTGCGGCATTAACGTCAGAATTCCGCAGGCTTTTGATCAGGGCCGAGGCAAGGTTGTAATGATCCTCACCTTGGCGGTCATAAGCAAATCGGGCCCGGCCAAGGCACTCTTTCAGCAATTCATCGGTAATTTGCCGCATGCCATCGGCTGATTCATCGGCAGCCAGGGCCGCGCCTTCAAGGGCTGTCAGTGCGACGCGGGCATCGCCGCCGGCCTGCTCGGCCAGCCAGCGAATGGTGCCTTCATCGGCCACAGGGCGTAATTGGCCAAGACCACGATTGACATCCGTCAGGGCCGTTTGCAGCAGCCGTTCCAGGTGCTCAACGGCCAGCGGCTGAAGCACCAGCACACGCACGCGGGAAAGCAGCGCGGAATTGACTTCAAACGATGGGTTTTCGGTCGTAGCGCCAATAAGGGTGACGGTTCCGTCTTCAACGGCGGGAAGAAGGGCGTCCTGCTGAGACTTATTAAATCGGTGAATTTCGTCGATGAAAAGCAGTGTGCGTCGGCCCTGGCGCCGAGTCTGGCGGGCTTCGGCGATCGCTTCACGCAGCTCCTTGACGCCCGAGAGAACGGCCGAAAGCGGCACAAATTCAGCAGCGGTGCATTTGGCCAGCATGCAGGCGAGCGACGTTTTGCCCGTGCCGGGCGGCCCCCAGAAGATCAGCGATGGCAGAGGGCCCTTGCCTTCTACCACGCGCCGAAGGGCCTTGCCAGGGCCGATCAAATGCTCCTGCCCGATGTATTCATCAAGCGATGTTGGCCGCATGCGGTCTGCCAGAGGGGCCGTTGACGATTCTGAACGAGCGGCGGCTGAAATCGACGAAGCTTCCGCCATCTGGCCGCTGAAAAACTCTGGTTCGTCGTCAAAAAGGCTGTTTTTCTGGGGTCGGGCCATTTTTTTCGCCTGTTGACGACATCACGTTTTCATCATTCTCCGCCATAACCAAACATAATGAAATTGCAAGCCAATTGCAAAGGCGTTCGCATTATGACATCGATTTCATTAAAATCGGGCGAGTCGATCCTTTCAGAACCAAAACAAAACCACGGAGAATTTCGCTCGATGCTCTCTTTTCGCATGCTTCTCTTTTCACTGGCGGCCCTCTTGCCGCTGGCGTCTCTCAGCACGCTTCAGGCCGATGAAAAACGACCGAATGTGCTGATTTTCCTGACCGATGACACTGGCTGGGCAGAATACGGCTTTCAGGGCTGTAAGGACATTCCCACACCCAATATCGACGCTCTGGCCAAAGCAGGCACCCGATTCACTCAGGGCTATGTTTCCGGGCCCTATTGCTCACCCACCCGCGCTGGGCTCATGACGGGCCGCTATCAAACCCGCTTTGGCCATGAATTTAACAGCACGGCGCAGGTTTCCGGCCTCAAGCTCGACGAAAAAACAATTGCCGAATACCTCAAGGCCGAAGGCTATAGCACCTGTGCCATCGGCAAATGGCATCTGGGCAGCAAGGAAGAATTCAGGCCCTATAATCGCGGCTTCGACGAATTTTTCGGCACACTGGCCAATACGCCATTTTTCCAACCGACAAACTTCGTTGACACTCGTAAAAGCAAGACCATTCAGACCATTGATGACAAATCGTTTTACACAACCAGGGCCTATGCTGACAGGGCTGTCGATTGGCTTGGTCGCAATGCCAGCAATCCCTGGTTTTTGTATGTGCCATTTAATGCCCAGCATGCTCCGCTGCAGGCACCGGAAGAACTTCTGGCTAAATTCGCTCACATTCAGGATGAAAAACGCCGCTATTTCGCTGCCATGATGACGGCCAAAGATGAAGCGGTGGGCAAGATTCTCAAGAAAATTGCCGAAATGGGCCAGGAAAATAATACAATTGTCTTTTTCCTTGCCGATAATGGCGGCCCCACAGCCCAGACGACTTCAAACAACCTCCCCTTAAACGGGTTCAAGGCCACCACCTGGGAAGGCGGCGTGCGTGTGCCTTTCGTGGCGAAATGGCCTGGCAAAATTCCGGCTGGGAAGGATTACAACCATCCGATCATCCAGCTCGACATTCTGCCGACCATTCTGGCCGCCACCAATGCCAGGATCAAACCGGCCAAGCCGCTTGATGGCGTG
>JBILGL010000045.1:0-14010 GCA_044351075.1 Isosphaeraceae bacterium
ATCCCGAGGTGGACGATCTGCTGGACGACATCATGGAAAGCGTTTTCAAGTCGGACGGTGAAATCTTTGTCCTGCCTTCCGGCATCATGCCGCTTGACTCAGGCATTGCCGCAATTTTCCGATATTGAAATTATCCTGTTTCAATATTCAAAATGCAATCAATTCATACATGCGCGATTGCAATCATCGGCATGTATGAATTGTATTGGTTTCAACTTGTTTGTAATGGCTTGATCTGGGCATGGCACAATTACTCGTGCCCTGTTTCAAATGATCAATAGCTTGCCTGCGATATCAATTTTATTTGACAAGATTTACTGGCTTGGGGCTTACCAATTCGCTGCGAATAACGGATATTTCGCGAGGTGCTTCAATCCCGATTCTGACCTGATTGCCATCAACTTTCAGAACGGTGATAACAACATTATTGCCAACGATGAATTTTTCCGAAATCCGGCGCGTAAGAACAAGCATCTTCAAAACTCCTGTATTCCCTGATGTGCTGCAAGTTATTAACAGGCAATCGTTTATCCTTGGGTGATCTCCATGTTGCCTGCTTATTCGGAAATTAAGATAAAATCAAATAGAATGAGAACAGTTCCGGCAAAAAAACATGCGGAATCTGAAAAAATAAACCCCTGCCGAAATCAGCAGGGGATTTGCATTTTGCGCTATTTTTCAGTTCAAAGCGGAAAGGCTCAGGCCAGATTCCAGCCGTCGCGATAATTGCGCCTGATGAGCGGGTCAGCCTCGGGGGCATTGGGGCATTTGAGGTTTTTGCTGTCCCACTCGATGCGTTTGCCCAGGCGGTAAGCCACATTGCCCAGATGGTTGGACTCTGTGAGCAGGCCAGAATAGGAAAATGGGCAAGTGGTGGGCGAGCCGGTTTTGCAGGCTGCAAGCCATTCCTTCTGATGCCCGGGCGATTCGGGGATCGATTTTTCCGGACGTTTGTAGTCGGCAAAATCAGACTCAGGCAAAAGTAGCAGCTTGCCATAATCCGAAAGCAGCATGCCTTTCGAGCCGACAAATAGCACACCGCTGCCCCATTGCGGAATCTTCTTTTCCGTCCATTCCGGGGGTTTGTCAGCGCCCTGATGCCAGGTCATCACCAACGGCTTACGATTACCCCTCGCCGGGAATTCAAATGTGGCGCTCATGCTGGCCGGGGCAAGTTCCGCGTGGGGCGGCGGGCCGCTGGCGCTTACGGCTGTCGGGGCGTCCAGATCAAGCGCCCAGAAGGGCAGGTCGTTCCAGTGGCTGCCCAGGTCGCTCATCGTGCCGCCGCCGAAATCCCACCAGCGATACCACTTCGGTCCCGGGAAATAGACGTCGTGATAGGGCCGCCATGGGGCAGGGCCGATCCAGAGATCCCAATCGACAAATGGCGGGGGTGTCATCGCCTCGGTTGGCCGATTCTGAATGCTCACAATATCGCCATTCTTTTTGGCATCTTCCGGGCTTTGCAGGCCCCAGGCCCGCCCGACCCAGACACGCACCGCCGAGACATCGCCAATCGCCCCGGCACGAATCAGCTCAACTACGCGGCGATAGTTAGAGCCGGAATGAATCTGGGTGCCCATCTGCGTGGCCACGCCGGCCTTCTGGGCGGCGTTCATGATCTGGCGGGTTTCCCAGATGTTGTAGGCCAGCGGCTTTTCGCAATAAACGTGCTTCTTGAGCTGAAGGGCGGGCAGGGTGGCGAAAGCGTGTGTGTGCTCCGAGCAGCTCACCACCACGGCATCAATGGCCGAGGCTTTGTCGTAGATCTTACGAAAGTCAACGTATTTTTCGGCTTTCGGGTGCTTGCGGGCAGCATTTTCAAGGTTGCGACCGTTGACGTCGCAGAGTGCTACGATATTTTCGCTGGAGACTTCGGCCAGATTGCCACCGCCGCGGCCACCTGAGCCGATAACGGCCAGATTGAGCCTGTCGTTGGCACCCCGGGCTGAAAGTATGCCCGAAAAAACAAAAGCGGAAGAGAGCTTGCCAAAGCTTCTGCGCGAGTGTCTCTGCAATTTCTGCTGATCATTCATGATGGATTTGCCTGATCTGTTGCTGCCCTTCAAAGAGAGACGGGCGTGGCGGGTGAGCTTGATTTCAGATAGCCAGATTCATCTATGCTTTTCGCTCTTTTTCGGCCTTGTGTCAATAAAAAAATGTCGAACGAATGAAAATTCAATCGGTTTGGGGAAAATTGCCAGAACCGGTAAATAATAATAAGTTGTATTAATCCTTGCTTGCCAGCTCATCCAACGATCTTTGTCGAATGGTGATTTCGTCGTCCTCAAGATGCAGATAATGCAAAATGCGATGGGCCATCGGGGCCAGCATAATGCCGACAACCACCAGAAAAACAACACCGGCAAAAAGTGCGTAAAAGGCTGCAAAAAGCTTGCCGGCGTTGGTCTCAATCGGGTTGACTGGCCCCATCCCGCCCAGGATCATCGAGGCATTCAATATCGAATCAATCCAGCCCATCCGGCAAATGTAATGATAGCCCACAACGCCGATCATCAGCGAAGCCAGCATCAGCATAAAGGCCGACAGGCCATGCTTGAGCATGCGCACAAAGAATCGGCGACGGGCCAGAACCGGATGCCTGCGGTGCTCATACATCGTTCAGCCTGGCCTGATTGCCGAGAAAAACAACGACTTAGACCATGATCTTTCGGATCGGCTCAACATGCTCGACGCCAACCAGCTTCTGGTCAAGCCCGCCGAAGAAATACGAGAGGCGATTCGGGTCAAGGCCCATTCGATCAAGCACGGTGGCATGCAAGTTCTTGACATGGAAGCGGTCGTCAACCGCGGCCGAGCCAAGCTCATCCGTCGTGCCGACAGACGTGCCACCCTTGATTCCACCGCCCGCCAGCCACATCGTAAAGCCATAGCTGTTGTGGTCGCGGCCCGAGCCCTGCGCATATTCAGCCGTCGGCTGACGGCCAAATTCGCCGCCCCAAACCACGATTGTCGAATCAAGCAGGCCCCGCCGCTTGAGATCCTTGAGCAGCCCGGCGATCGGTTTGTCGGTGTCGCCGGCGTGCTTGGTGTGGTTTTTGATGATGTCGGAGTGGGCGTCCCAGTTGTCGTCGTTGTGGGCGCCGCCAGAATAGATCTGTATGAAGCGAACGCCCCGCTCCACCAGACGCCGGGCCAGCAGGCACTTGCGGCCGAAATCAGCAGTTTTTTCTTCGTTAATGCCATACAGGGCAAGCGTTTCAGCTGATTCCTGGCCAAAATCAACAGCTTCAGGCGCCGTGGCCTGCATCTTGTAGGCAAGCTGATAGCTGGCCATGCGGGCCGCCAGCTCGGAATTGTCGGCATGGCCCAGCTGAAATTCCTGATTCTTTTCCTGCAGACGCTTGAGGACGGCCCGCTGCACAGAATCAGAAACGCCCTCGGCCGGTTTCAGATTCAGAATGGGGTTGGCATCGGCCTTGATGACGTTGCCCTGATAGGCGGCAGGCATGTAGCCGCTCGACCAGTTCTTAGGGCCTGAAATCGGCCCGCCTTTGTTATCAAGCATCACCACAAAGCCGGGCAAATTCTCATTGACACTGCCAAGGCCATAGTTCACCCACGAACCAAGAGCAGGGGCACCCGAAATGACCTTGCCTGAATTCATCATGAGCATGGCTGAGCCGTGAATCGGGCTCTCGGCATACATGGAATGGACAAAGGCAATGTCGTCCACGCAGGTGCCAAGATTCGGGAAGAGGTCAGAGACCATCTTGCCGCACTGGCCGTAGGGCTTGAATTGCCACTTCGGGCCGACCACCCGGCCCATATCTTTATGACCGCCCCGACCAAACGTCTTGACCTTAATCGACTTGCCATCAAGCGGATAAAGAGCGGGCTTGTAGTCGAAAGTGTCCATGTGGCTGGGGCCGCCATACATGAAGAGGAAGATGACAGCCTTCGCCTTCGGCTGATGATGCGGCGGCTTGGGGGCCATCAGGTTGGGCGCGGCAGCCAGACCGGCAGCATCAGCCGCATGGGCGGAATTGCTGAAAAAGCCGTCGCCCGAAAGCATGCCCGTGAGGGCAACTGAGCCAAAGCCTGCGCCTGTTTCCCAGAGCATCTCCCGGCGCGTGCGGCGGCAGAACTGGGCCGAGCCGTCAACTGGTTTTTGCATGGCCGTATCTCCCTGATTTTTACTGGATATAAATGAATTCGTTGGTGTTCAGCAGCAGCACGGCATATTCAACCCAGGCCTGAGCATCGGTCAGTTTTTCCTGAGTCGTCAGGTCGCTGATGAATTTCAGGTCACGATCAATTTCGGCATCCGTCGGCTTGCGGCCTGTCGTCAGTCGAATCGCGCGGGCAACACGGGCTTTTGTATTGGCTGGCTCTTCCTTTGATAGCCTTTTTACGAACGATTCCGCCACTTCGTGCGTAAATTCGCCGTTAAACAGGCCGAGTGCCTGGCTGGGGACGGTTGTGACATAGCGAGCCGGGCAGGAGGTGTCGGTATCCGCCTGATCGAAGAGCGACAGAATCGGCAGCCGCAGCGACCGTTTGATATGCACATAAACCGAGCGCCGATTGGAATCTTCCGGCTTTGATGTCGGCCAGCCCTGGCCCGGCACAGATTGCCCTGCCAGCACTTCGCGCGGAATTTTCGGATAAATGCTCTCGCCATACATCCTGCGGTCGAGCGTGCCGGCGATGGCCAGCATGCTGTCTCTCAATTCTTCGGCTGAGAGCCGACGCATCGGGAATCGCCAGAGAAGCTGGTCGTTCGGGTCAACCTGCATCGCCTTATCATCGCTCTTTGACGATAGCTGATAAGTGGCCGAAAGGCAGATCAGTTTGTGCAGCCGTTTCATCTTCCAGCCACCGGCGACGAAGTCGTTGGCCAGCCAGTCAAGCAGTTCGGGGTGGGTTGGTTGCTCGCCATATCGGCCAAAATCGTTGGGCGAGCCGACAATCCCGCGGCCAAAATGGTGCTGCCAGATCCGGTTCACGATCACGCGGGCCGTCAGCGGATTCTTCTCTGAAGTGATCCAGTCGGCCAGAATCGTTCGCCTGCCGGATGATTTGGCATCCGCCGCCACTTCAGGCAATTTCGGGTCAGTCGCCTCAATCACGGCCGGGAAGCCGGGGGTGACGACATCGGCCGGGCTATGCGGGTTGCCACGCGTCATCACATGCGTCTGGGGTGGCCGCGGATCAATTCGATTGATGGAGAGTGCCAGATCAACTCGCGGGTCTGGCTGCCTTTCCAGCTCGGTGCGGCTTTTACGCAATTCCTGATAGGCTTTCCAGCGCGGGGCTTCGAGAAAGTCCTTGATTTTTTTCACAACCTGCGGCCGGTCAAGACCTTCTGAGGCCCGCTGATCTTCCGCCGGCATCTTCTTGATGGCTTCCTCTTCGATGGCGACCATCTGGCGCGTCAGGCCGTCGATTTCCGCTTGTCGTTTCTGAAATTCCCCTTCATATTTTTTCTTCTTTTCAGGGGTGCTGATATCCACAAGGCTATTGGCGGAACGCACATTTCGGTCGTTCGACATGCGCGGGATGTCAACAAAGAAGGCGAGGAGGCGGTAGTAGTCACGCTGCGGAATGGGGTCAATTTTATGGTCGTGGCAGCGGGCGCAGTTCATCGTCATGCCCAGGAAGGTCTGGGCGGTCGTGGCCACCACGTCGTCAAGCTCGTCGTAGCGGGCCTGAAGTGGGTCGGCCGGCTCGTCGTCCCAAAGGCCAAGCCGGTAATAGCCGGGAGCAATCAGGGCATCGGTTGACCAGTTCTTCAGGGCAAGTTCGTCGCCGGCAATCTGCTCGCGCACAAACTGGCTGTAAGGCTTATCTTCATTCAGGCTTTTAATCACATAATCACGATATCGCCAGGCAAAGGGCTTGGGGCCGTCGCGTTCATAGCCGTTGGTTTCGGCAAAGCGAACGACGTCCAGCCAGTGGCGGGCCCATCGCTCGCCATATGCCGGGCTGGCGAGAAGTCTATCGATCAATTTTTCATAGGCGGCCGGGTCCTGATCCGCCAGAAACTGGTCGATCTCTTCGGGTGAAGGGGGCAGGCCGGTGAGGTCGTAGCTGACTCGGCGAATCAGTGCCAGCTTGTCTGCGGCGGCGACTGGCTTCAGGCCTGCGGCTTCGAGCGAAGAGAGAATGAAATTGTCAATCGCATTGCGAGGCCAGGCCGCGTCTTTCACGGCAGGTGGCTTGACATCAGCCCGGGGCTGATAGGCCCAGTAGGCACGATCTTCTTCGGTGATCTTGCCGGGGGTGATATTCGCCAGGTCGAGCCCTTCAGGCCACGGCGCACCGGCTTTGACCCACTGCTCAATGGCGGCAATTTCTTTGGCAGGCAGCTTGCCGCTGGGCGGCATTTCCAGGCCATCGTAATGCACAGCCTGCAAGAGAGTTGACTCTGCAAGATTGGCTGTGTCAATTGACGGACCGTTTTCGCCGCCCTTGAGTAAAAGCTCGCGGGTTGTCAGTTTCAGCCCGCCTTTGACTTTTTCACCCAGACCGTGGCATTTCAGGCATTTGGACTTGAGGATCGGCAGAACCGTCGTGCGGAAATGCTTGATCTCAGACTCTTTGGCGACATCAGCACCAAAGGCTGTCAAAGGGATGGCAAACGATAAAGCCCAGAGGGCATTGAGCAGAAAATTGCGACGCAATGGGTTTCTCCGGAACAATCAGCATGATTGATTGCGGATTAAGGCGGGCTGATTACTCAATATTATCATTTTTTTGCCGATCTAAAGCAAGCCCGTTGCCAGCATGAAGAAAGCAGCGCGGGCTAATTCAAAGAAAAGAGTGATTCAGGCTTCAGCCACTATTCAGGCTTCAGCCATTGCAGGACCCAGACGGAGATGTTGTCGGGGTCTCGAATTTCCACAACGCTTGCGCCCCACGAAGTCGGGCGAGGTTCGGGCAGGCTCTTCTCTCGCGCAAAGCTATTGACATCACGAGTTTCGATCACGATATGCAGACGGTCGTCAGCTGCTTCGGCAAGCGTCATCCTGTTTTTCTGTCGGGTGGCGTCAATCAGCTCCATACGGGCATCGTTGCCCAGCCGGATAAACGCCCCACGGGCCGTCGGTCGATCAAACTGGCTGATCACTTCCAGCCCCAGCCGATGCTGATAAAAGTCCAGCATCGCTTCGAATCGCTGGGTGGCAATGGCAAAATAGCTCATGTGGCAAGCAGCCTGAGAAATAGAAAAACCCTGACGGGGGGACGTCAGGGTTAAAAGGAAATGGGCGATAAAGGATTCGAACCTTTGACCCCCAGCGTGTCGAGCTGGTGCTCTAGCCAACTGAGCTAATCGCCCATGCACAAAATCTTATCATTTCTCTCTGAAAAATCAACAGTGTTCTGGCTGGATCTCTTTTTTTCAGAGTGTTTCAACGCAATTTCCCAGCCAGATAAAATAAAAAACGGCCCCCGAAAGGGCCGTTGTGGGCAAGTCATCGATAATTCTGTCGCAGATCAGGCAACGACACCACCGAAGGCGTCGGCTGAGAGAGCAACTTCGCCGTGCTGGCTCATGTCCAGACCTTCAGCTTCCTGCTCTTCAGAGACACGCAGCGGAATGATCAGGTCTGTCACCTTGAAGAGGATGTAAGAGACGACGAAGGCAAAGACGGAAACCAGTACCAGTGCTTTACCGTGTACAATTAAGAGTTGGGTGCGGGTGACGCTGCCATCGGCAGGCAGGGCAGCGAAGATGCCGGTGAAGATCATGCCGGTCATGCCGCCAACACCATGGCAGGGGAAGACGTCGAGCGTATCATCAAGCGAAGACTTGGTCCGAAGGTGAACAGCGATATTGCTGATCACGCTGGCGGCCAGACCGATGAAGATGCTCTGAGCCACAGTCACGAAGCCGGCACCTGGCGTAATGGCAACCAGACCAACCACGGCACCGATACAGGCACCAAGGGCAGAAGGCTTCTTACCACGCATCCAGTCGAAGAAGATCCAGCCCAGCATGGCTGCGGCACTGGCCGTGTTGGTGGTCGCAAATGCAACGGCTGCGTTGCTGTCGGCCTTGAGGGCACTACCGGCATTGAAACCAAACCAGCCAAACCAGAGCATACCTGTACCGAGAATTACGAATGGGATGTTGGCAGGAACGTGATCCTGACCGCTGGCGTGTGAGTTACGACGACCAAGAATCAAGGCACCAGCCAGAGCCGCCCAACCGGCTGACATGTGAACAACTGTACCACCCGCAAAGTCCTTCACACCCCATTTGAAAAACATGCCGTCCGGGTGCCACGTCATGTGGGCCAGGGGGCAATAGATAACGATGCTGAAAAGAACCATGAAAAGAAGGTAGGAAGAGAAGCGAACACGTTCGGCAAATGAGCCGGTAATCAGAGCTGGAGTGATAATCGCAAACTTAAGCTGAAACAGCGAGAAAACCAGCAGAGGAATTGTCAGTTTAATTTCAGAGCCTGAGCCAAGGGCTGCAGTATCGCAACAGACGTTATTAAACATCCAGTAAGTCAGCGGGTTTCCAATAATCCCCAAGCCGCCGACATCTTCACCGAAAGCCAGACCAAAGCCCACCATCACCCAGACGATGCTCATCAGGCCCAGTGCAATCACGCTTTGAAGCATTGTCGAAACGACATTTTTGAAGCCTACCATACCGCCGTAGAAAAATGAAAGGCCAGGCGTCATTAATAGCACGAGTGCTGAGCTGGTAAGTAGCCAGGCCGTATCGCCACTATTAAGTGGGTCGCCGGGCTTGGCAGGTGATGCCAGATCAAGAGGCAAGAGTGCCAGTATGGCTATACCGGCAAGCAGCAGAAAAGGTATGGGCGTCGCTTTCGTCATTGTCGTGTCCCTGTCAGCTGGGTGAGAGAGGAATTTTCAGATCGCCACTTACTGTTCTGAAGTTTCTGGGCGACCTGCTATCGATCCATGCAGCGATACAGCCACTGCAAATAAGATGCAGTTGGAAGCGGTATCTTTTTCCAGACTCTTTCGCTGATCAGGATTGATCAGCTTTGATGCCATTGCAGGTAAGGTTGTGCACAATCTTCGCTCAAGGCACTCAAAATAGAAGCAAAATGCGTGCCAATTCTAAAAACTTGAAAAATGCCGGTATTTTGCGCGTTGGTTTGGTAACGATTCGAGCAGATGGATTGAGAGTGCCTGCGGCTTTCTGACTGCGAAATGCAGGGCGAGGAGAACAAAAGAAAGGGCAGGAGTTGCCTCCTGCCCTGTGGGTTAGCAGATTTGCCTGTTTTGTGATCAGAAGAGGAGGATCACATCGAGGCCGAAGGTGAACTGCTTGTTCTGTGTGCCATCGATGTAGAACGGCTTGAACTGCGACCAGTCGTAGCGGGCTTCAGGGCGAATCCAGAGCCAGCTTGTCGGCTTATAGATGAGGCCGAGGGTCTGTTCGTAGTAGTTGTTCTGGAGACCGGTGCGGCCGCCGGATGGATCCCAGAAAACTTCCGACCGCCACACACCGGTCAGCTTGTCGTTGAAGTTATAAAGGAACCAGTTGCCGAAGCTGAACCAGGTCACATTCTTGGCGGGGTAGTTTACAGGCACTGGGCCAGACTGGCCGATGGGGCCGATACCCGCCACGCTGTTTTCAAAGCCCTGGTCGGTTTCCACAATCTGGGTGAGCTTGTCTGACCACTTATAGCTCATGACCGTTGTGAAGAAGTTCCGCCAGCTGCCTTCATAGAAGACGTTATTCTGCCCTGGGCGATAACCGGCCCAGGCCTGACCCCAGGGATAGGTCGGGGTATTGGCATTGAAGTAGTTGGGAAACTGGCCATGGGTGATGGAGTAGATGGACGTGATATTGAATTTCTCGTCCTTGCTTGTCCATGCGAAGCCGCCCATATAACCCCACTTGTATTTGGAGTTAAAGAAGCGGTCCCAGCCCGGCGTGGTGCCATTATAGATATTAAGCTGGTCGTTCACGTGCCAGGTCGTCATCAGACCGACATGGGTAAACGGCTGGCCATAGTTAAACATATACGGCACAGAGAGCAGCGGGCGACCCGTGGCCGGCACCACTTCATAACCGTGCAGGGTGTACCATCGGCCGAATTTCACATCCACGCCGCCTTCGGTCAGGATCGGCAGGTGTGCTTCGCCGTAGAACTGGGCTGGGTCCCAGCCTGCGAAATAAGGGAAGGGGAAGGCGTTATTGAGCACGCCGACCATGTGGTTCCAGTTGGCGTCGTGGCCAAAAAGGCTGTCCACGCGGAAGCCGAAATTCAGCTCGTCGCCTTGCTCAAGTGCATTTTCAGCAACAAGATAATACTGGTTGCCCATCCACTGGTTCGCGAGATAGTTGGGGCTGACACCATTATTATAACGGTTTTTGGGGTTACCCGGGTTGCCAGTGATGCTGTTCTGAATCCAGCCATAAAGCTGAACAGGGCTATCTTCCAGGCCAAGGAATTTGGCCAGCAGGCCCGGTTCGGCTTCTTCCTCGGCAGCGGCTTCGGCAGCCACTTCGGTTTCGGTCGGCGCACCGCCACCAAATGATCGCTCAGCGGCCGGCAGGCTCAGCTCAATATTGCTGGGTCCGGGCGAAACCGGAATGCTCAGGCCGGGGGCCGGTGATGGGGCCGGTGGCGTATCCTGAAAGAGAACTTTCTTGATCTCACGATCAGCCGGCGTTAAGGCTGATTCGCGGCCAAGGCCAGCAGAATTCAGCATTTTTGAGCCGGTATCTTCGCGCTGCAGGCGTGAACCCAGACGCGAGAAGAGACCTTTCGCCGGGGCATCCTGCCCCACGACTTCGCCGGCCGACTGTGAAATGAGTACGGCAAATGCCATCATGCGAGCATATTTGCGGAATCTCTCGAGATTCAGCACGCATCGCGTATCGACTGACTCTCCACCTGTGTTATGCATGAGTAATCACCTGCACTTCCTGTGGTTGGGTGATAATGTGGGGGTTGACCAGATTCAATGGGGTGGAGAGCGCCCAGAGAAAAAGCTTGGCGTCATCCTTGCGCCAATTGACGTTAACAATTAATGTTTCGGCCATCAGGCCAGATGACTTAATCATTTTAATAAGGAAAAAATGAAACAAAGGCAAAATAGTAAAACCGGGTATTACCGATCCAGAGCCACCTCTCCCATGGCCTGAGACCTTGCAATACCCGGTCATTCAATCACGAGGCATCACTCGTGGAACGAAGTCGCTGCCCGCAATGCGAGCATGCGTCATTTTTATCCACTAGATGCAAAATCAATGCCGATTCAGCAAACCGCTCATAAAAGCCAATTTCAGGCACGTTTCGAGAGAATGCGAAGGCTGATCAGAATATAGACAAGTGAAAGCAGCACCGTGGTATAACCTGAGTGCTGGTGTGCCTTGACGAGCCCCTGGCTGGCATTGCCTGAAACGATCAATTGACCCATCACAAGCTGGCCGATGATCAGCAGGGCGGAGACAAGCCCCAATAGCAGCAAGAAGAGACGACCGGTGTTCATTTTCCGTTTGATCCGTTCTCTGATGAAAAATCAGCCCTTACCGTTTCGGGCTGTATAAAGGTAGTATAGCCATCACAACAGACAGTCGTGCCGAAATCTTCGACGTCAGCACCCAACTCGCTAAAGAGACTCCCCGCCTGTGAGCCAAGAGATGGAGATTCTGGAAAAAAATCTGAGAAGCGTTCAGGAGCGAATTGATCGTGCGGCCACACGTTCTGGCCGATCGCCAGAAGCCATTACGCTGGTTGCTGTTACGAAACGAACGCCCGAATCATGGGCGCGATCGCTGCTGACGCTGGGCCAGCAGGATCTGGGAGAAAACTATCCGCAGGAGCTCTGGTCCAAAGCCGATGCACTGGCTGACTTGCCTGAGGCCCGCTGGCACCTGATCGGCCATCTGCAATCAAACAAACTCAAGCGCACCTTGCCCATTGTGACAATGATTCATGCCGTGGATAGCCTGAAGCTGCTCACCGCCATCGGCGAAATGATGAATCAGGCTCCCCGGCTTCGTCGCATCTGCCTTCAGGTGAATATGTCGGGCGAGGAATCAAAGCACGGCTGGGGCGAGTCGTCGATTCTGGCCGATGCGGAAGCGATTGCGGCCGTCATTGAAAAATTTCGCCTTCCTGTCACGGGTCTCATGACGATGGCCGGCTATGGCACCGACCCCGAAACAGCCCGCCCAGCCTTTATTGCCCTGCGGCTTTTAGCGGATAAGCTCAGCGCTCGCATGGGCCGGCCTTTGACGGATCTCTCCATGGGCATGTCGGGCGATTTTGAGTCGGCCATTGAAGAAGGGGCGACTTTTGTGCGTGTCGGCTCGCTGCTTTTTGAGGGACTGACGGCCGAATGAATGTCGAAATTCGAGATACGCCCGACGGAGCCACGCTGGCCGTGAGGGCGCAGCCGGGGGCGAAAAAGGATAAAATCACGGGCCTGCACGATGGCTCGCTCAAGGTGGCCGTCTCGGCCCCGCCCGAAGATGGCCGTGCCAATGAGGCCATCATCCGCCTGCTGGCCGACACTTTCGACTGCCGCCCAAACCGGATTAATCTGCAAAAAGGCAAGACCGATCGACGAAAAGTCTTTCTTTTTGAAAAGATCAGCGCCGAGGAATTGCGTAAGAAGGTAGAATCAATCGTCGCATCGCCGGAAAGCTGATTACCGGACAGCTTTTCGGAAAATTCATCACGACCTCTGTTGCCGCCAAGACCGACCAGACCATGTCCAGCACCATCGAACGCCTCGCTATCGAACCCTTTTCCACCCCCGGCCTGAAGGCCAATGTTCGCGTTCCAGGCTCAAAAAGTATCACCAACCGTGCCCTGATCGTCGCCGCTCTGGCGGAAGGTGATTCGCTTCTCACCGGCGCCCTCGACAGCGTCGATACGCAGGTCATGATCCGGGCCCTGAATCAGGTCGGCATTCCCACCATTCACGACCCGGCACGCTGCACCATTCATGTCAAAGGCCAGTCGGGCGGCATCCCTGTCAACAAGGCCGAGCTCGACCTCGCCAATTCCGGCACTTCGCTCCGTTTTCTCACCGCCATGCTGGCCATCGGCCACGGCAAATTCCGGCTCGATGGTTCGGCACGAATGAGGCAGCGGCCCATTCACGACCTTTTAACAGCCCTGAACCGCATCGGTGCCATTACCCGATCAGCAACCGAAAATGGCTGCCCGCCGGTTAATCTGGACGCCGCCGGGCTTGACGGCGGCTATGTCGGTGTGCGCGGCGATGTCTCAAGCCAGTTTCTCTCAGGGCTGCTTCTGGCCCTGCCTTATGCCAAAAATCCATCGGAAATTGAGGTCGATGGCACACTCGTCAGCATTCCTTATGTTCAGATGACAATTGAAGTCATGAGAGCCTTTGGCGTGCGTGTCGATAATCGCAAAAACAAGCGATTCGTCATCAAGCCTGCCCATTATTTCGGCAGGGAATATGCCATTGAGCCCGATGCCTCAGCCGCATCCTATTTCTTTGCTCTGGCCGCAATCACAGGCGGCAGCGTAACGGTCGAGGGCCTGGGCACCACCAGCATGCAGGGCGACATGGATTTTGTGCAGGTCCTTGCACACATGGGCTGCAAGGTAGAGATCAGCGACCGCAGCACCACCGTAATCGGCGGCCCTCTGCGTGGGCTTGATATCGACATGAACGCCATTAGCGACACCGTCATGACACTGGCCGTTGTCGGACTATTTGCTGAGGGGGCAACGCGCATTCGCAACGTCGCCCACATTCGCCACAAAGAGACGGACCGGATCAGCGCCGTGGCCACCGAGCTGCGAAAATTCGGGGCAGAGGTCGTTGAGCATTATGATGGCCTGACGATCATACCGCCGTCAGGCCGCCAATTCAAACCGGCGGAAGTGGCCACCTACGACGACCATCGCATGGCAATGTCGTTTGCTCTGGCGGGCCTGAAGGTGCCTGGCACCGTCATTCTTGACCCAGCCTGTGTCAATAAAACCTATCCCGGCTTCTGGGCCGATTTAAACAAAGCCCTCGGGCGATAAATTTTAATAGTTATTGGTCCCCCCGCCGGGA
>JBILGL010000680.1:0-4325 GCA_044351075.1 Isosphaeraceae bacterium
ATACGGAAATCAAGTGTGGATCGGTCAGCCACCGGCTCGCCCAGGCCTGTGTCCTGAATCTGTTCGCCCAGATTCAGAGTGAGCAAATTAATCGAGCCTGAGAGAACACCCTTGTTTTCGATCTCCAGATACCAATCACCCTTGGCATTGATACCTAACAGGTTGTTCAGAAGCGACTGTTGTGGCTGGAACCGTCCAAAGAACGGAGCACCGCCGTTGGCAATCGGCGTCTGGGCCGTATCATCAAAGACAGTGTCTGTGAAGTTTGCGCCGGTACCTGCCTGGCCGACTCCCGTAAAGAGCAGAGTACGCGACCCATTAGGTGCCACCAGATAGCCTGTCAAATCAAGGTCTCGTGGGAAAGAAACATTGATTTTAACAGTAGCCGTCTGATTAATCAGGAAACTATCGCCGACCGTTAGTTTCAATCGACTTGTGCTGGGCGTAATGATCGACGGATTCGTCGGGTTCACTGTGCCCGGGGCGATAACCGATGTTCCTGATGAGTTGTAAGACTGTATGACCGTCGGCCCACTTGGGCTGGCACCACGCAGGACATAAAGCCCCGCATTGCGATTGGAATCCATCAAATCGCCTGTGCTTGAGGCGATATCAGACCCCAGCACGATGGAATACTGCCCGGAAAGCCTTTGATTTGGGAATGTGATTCGGAACGTTCTGGGGAAGGCCGGATCAGGATCGGAGTTGGTCGGGTCAGGTGTAATTGTAAAGCCTGTGGGGTCGATCAGACCTGCGGGGCCACGCATTTCAACAATATCGGCCGTGGTAAATGTGGCCGGATTCATATTCCGGTCAAAGGTCACATCAATAAACTGGCTGATATTATTCAGACGATCCGGACTTGGATTCAGAGCGAGCAATTCACCACTTGATGTCTTGGCGTAAATGACCGCATTACCGGTAACAGGGTCGATATAGCCAAGATTGGAATTCGTTACATAAGGGCCACTCACAATTATAGGCAAAGTGGCATTATCATAGGGCGGCCCCCCCGGCGACAGCGGATTCAGAGGCGCAGGCGTCGCATAGCTCGTATCAACACCGACGATACGGTCAGGAATGTTATCCTGATCCATCAGGTTGCCGTCTTTGACAAAACCACCGGCATCGACCGTGCGGATGGCATCGCGAATATTGCCTGCACCGATCGAATAACTATAGGTGCCAACGCCGCTCTGAGGGGCAAAATTCACGAAAAACTTTGTCGCTTCAGCATTGTTGGTACCCTGTGGGTCAAGTGCTACAGCGCTAATCGGATTAATACTCGTCTGATTGCCATTAACATCCGTGTAAGTAATGGCAAAATTCGACGGCAAGAAAAGCGGATCTGTCACGCTGCTGATCAGCACGGGTCTATCCATGGTGAACGTAAAGCCGTCCACCTGTTGCACACCGTTGCTGTTAACTGTGTTGTTGAATGTCGTGGTACCGGCCAGCCAGCTCCGCACCTGACCCATGGTGCTTTCAATCACCCGGGGGCCTGCGGCGACATACATCCGCCCGATACCAATATTGCCACGAATCAGTGTGACGTTTGCTCCCGCAAAGCTATCGGTAACATAGCCGGCATTGACGTTAAAGCTCCAGGCCGGGAAGATCTGGCCTGCAAATGCCTGAATACTGGATCGGGAACCAAAACCCCAGAACGCATCACGCACAGGGTTAGCATCGCCCTGATTATCTGGAATGGGAATATCCAGTACCGTTTCGCCAGTAATCAGGTTGGTTGGGTTGGTTTCGAGGTTGGCTGTGTTTGATTTAGACCATGTCACACCACCATCGATCGATGTCTGTACGCTGTTGCTCACGCGAATTTTGGCTGGGTCGTATCGCGAATCAAGATAGCTCATCGCGACAGTACCGGTCGTTTGATCAACCGTAATCGACGCCATGAACTGCGGCCGACCACCACGCGGCGTCACGCCTGCGCCATTGCGTCGCACCGGACTGGTCGGATTATCCTGATATTGTGAACCGGAATAACCGTCCGCATTGCCGTTATCATCGTTGACGATTGATCGGGCAGACCACGTCAAACCACCGTCATCAGAAGACTGAACGTAAACGTCGGTATTATCAGCATTATTTCCAGTAATGTTAATTTCGCGGCTGGTATAGGCAACGTAAATTCGCCCTTTATTTGGGCTGAACGATCCAAGTGTGGAATCAATTGCCACAACGGGCGCAGGACCAATGCCTTCGCCCGTAATGTTGGTTTGGCCAGGATAACGCCCTGATGCATCAGCGCCGATAAGAGCCGAATTGGTGAGTACAACGTTGCCTGAGGCGGCAGTCAGTGTATTGCCGGCAACATTCAGAGTTCGTGCGACAATGGCTGTCGGTGTCGGACTTCCGCTCTGACTGTTATATCTGTCATAGACTACTGTGACACGGCCGGGATTGGTTCCGCCGCCTGGGCCGACGGCCAGACGGGCCAGCGGCATGGAAGGCGCACCTGGAAGCCCACCGCTGACGTTGAATTCGGTGCCGAATGTATTGCCACCATCGCTGGAAGCAATCATCCGCACCGAGAACGGATTATAGGGGCTCGGCGGCTGAGCAAGAGGCGTTTCCGTGATATAAGCCACGTAAACGTTGCCCGAGCCAGGGTCGTTCTGCGTGGCCCCGGTAACGGGGTCTGTAAATGTGGACGGATTGGTGTTCACCACGACGAAAGGCTTGAGACGGGCTGGCTGCTGGGACTGATCCGGCGTAGTGATCGTCCGGTTCCAGGAATAGAGTGTCTCAGTCGCAGGTAAAACGGGAGGAATGACGACGCCGGCGGCCGTGAACTTGCGCATCTGCAACAGGCCGGCGTTGCCACCTGAATTGATCTGCGACTGAGTCACGTAAATATTGCCGTTGCGGTCAATCGCGGCCGAGATATCCTGCACCCGCATATTCGGTATAGGCGCTGTAGTGACGGTCGGATCACTCTGAGCCGGCGGCAGGGACAGCGGCGTCCATGATTGACCACCGTTTTGCGTGACAAAGCCAATGACACGTTGTGGCTGTAGCGTGGTCGAACCAAAGAGAGGGACATTGTTTAGCTGAGCAACAACGACCTGATGATCCGGATTGAGCGGATTGACGCTCAGAATCGGACTCGACATGTTAGTCGAAGGCTCACCGCCGTTGATCGAACCAATCTGGTTTGAAACAATGCCGTTGGCACCGACAGTTATAGTTGGGCTGTAAACATTCTGCACACCACGGAATGGGAAAGTGCCAGTGTTCGGATCAAAGAGTTCCTGAAGCTGGCTTGGCTTCAGCGGTGCCGGCAGCGTGGCCAGCAATTGTCGCAGCTCCAGACTTTCCGGCTGGAGCGATTCAAGACTGACACGGCGTCGCGTCCTCTGCGACTGACTTGTCTGGATTCTCTCGCGGCGTTCCCTCGCGCTGACCCGAGTCCAGCCCTGACCACCCTGAGGCTTCTCACCGTTCGGTTCCAAGCGCATGGCATCTGACCTCGTCGCTAAATTTTAGCTTGATTCTGCACGTCGGGTCACAAGTGTGGGCCGGTCATTCCGCTTATTCTATACGGAATCATCCCGCCATGGCACTCGCGCTTCTCGAAAACTGACACCCACTGCCCTACGCCCCGTAAGACAGCCGGCGTTCGAAAAGAACGTGGCTTCATGGCAACCATGTACCCGCCAAGCCCTTCTGTCAAGAACTTCAGAGTCGCCCGAAATTTACCCGATCGTTACAACCGGATTATCTCACGAAGACCCACCAGCTTTCTTGACACTCAGAGCCAGCAAAAGGCCACTTGCTACAACGTGTCTGGACCTCTGTACTCAAGTGAATTCATCCAAAGAACTTAAACGGCATTCAGCCCCTGTCGCCGCCCAAGCCCCCAGAATCAAAGATCAAATACACCTCAGATTCAATTGGATGCATGCACTCATGCAGTATTCCATCGTAGTACCTAAGCATGGATCACGTCAAGATTAACCAGACCTGAGAGAAGCGAAAAGTTCAAACCTTGATAGTATTAGCGATTTTCAGGGCTTTTCCGTGTCAAGCGATTTGAGCGATCAGTGCGGTTTGAGTTGCAAAAAATAAACATGACACTCTGATAATTCACCAGCAGCGACGAAAAAAATCTGCCTTAGCTCTCATCACTTTGCAGCAAGGTACACTATATTTCAATCGTGATCGTTTCCATGCCGATTCCGTTCACTTTTCTCCGGCTTATCCGGAGAGTCCTTCCCGGCTTGAATTTCGCTCGTAAGGGGCCATACGTCAAAGGCCCTCAGATGTTTGACCGGGAAGAGTTTATAGCGGTATAATGCAGCAAC
>JBILGL010000046.1:0-13981 GCA_044351075.1 Isosphaeraceae bacterium
AGCCTGGTCAAGAATATATGTAATCTCTTCAGCACTCAGATCTTCCAGCGCGAGCAAATGATTAAATCGATAGGCAGGTTCTGGCGGATGTATTGACATCTTTTCTTCTCGGTCTCAGGCTCAACACGACTAACTCGCATGGTGCAAGCGTCTTATATGGTCGAATTTTAACGATTATGCTACCATCATCCTTATCTGCCCGCAATTATGCAGAAAGTGATTTGCGAAACAACCGTTAACGAAAAGGCTTTGGGATCTTATGGATCTGCGATTACCTCGAAATAAACTTCGGCGAAGAAGCTTATTTATCGCAGCATTAACCCCATTAATTTTTAATACTTATGGCATTAATCACCGCCTACTCTCGCAGGATGGCGTTTCGCCCGAAGAGCAGGATCGGATCGATGGGCTTCTCGCCAGATTTAAAGCGGCGGCTTTGCCCGAACCGAGTATCACTCGAAGCAGCCGTTTTGTTGCTGTCGGATCCGCCCGGGCTGATTTTGTCAAGCAAGTCCTTCGCATGGCAGATGATACAGCACTTTCTTACAGTCGATACCTGGGCACGGCCCGTTTGCCGGTCAAGTTTTCGGCAAGTCGAATGACGATTGTCGTGCTGGCCAATGCCGGCCAATACAGCAAACTTTTAGGGCAGATGAAGGCCCGGAATGAGGGCGGGCACTTCGATCTGGATGAAAACTGGACAGTCACATTTGACCATCGCGGGCGGTCGCGTTCGACACGATCGAGCCTAGAGCGATCAAACCAGGTGACTTTAATTCATGAAGTCACCCATCAATTAAGCTTTAACACAGGCCTGCTGAATATCAATGGCGACGTCCCAATGCTTGTCAGTGAAGGGCTGGCGACGCTTGCCGAACCAGCTGGGCAAACGATTTCACCGGGTTTTGGCAAAGTGAATTCGCCTCGTGTTGCTGTGCTGAACCAGATCATGAAACGAAACAAAAAGGCTTGGATAACGCTTGGTGAATTACTAAAGTCAGATGACCTTTTTGATGCGCCCGATGATGCCACGCTTCAAATGGCTTATTCGCAGTCATGGCTTTTCTGGGATACCATCCTGAATCGACCCGAATTTGCAGCCAAACTAGCAGTTTATCTCAAGCGAATTGAAGGGAGAGTCAATCCTGACAGACGTCTGGATGATTTCAACGCACAATTTGGACCATTGGCGGTCATTGAAGAGGCCATGAAAGAGAATCTGGATTCGCTGAATTCAAATGCGCCGAATCGTTAATTTGAATGTCTTCATGGCATTTCACTTTTTGAAATTGTAATCGGCCTGCCGACGAAATCCTTCGACGATGATATTATTTTCGGAATCGATCCTCACCATGCTGTATCCGCTGTTCTCCAGGCCATTACCTTCAATCATGGCCGCCATAGTGACATAATTGATTCCATTAATCTGCTGAATGGCATTCTGATGGCTGTGCCCTTGAAAAACGGCTTTTACAAGCCCTGAATTCTCAAGGATCTTTCTCACTTCAGGCGCATTTTTGACGCGATGAATACCGGCTTCATCGACTCGCTGGTGTGCAAAGACAATTGTTGGCAGTTTCGTCGAGTTTAAATCCGAATTAAGCCATTCAAGCTCGGCTTTTGGTATATTGGCGTCTGTCCACTCAAAATTCTTACGTTCATAGCCGACACCATCTGCACGAAAACAAGCATCCAGAATGATGAAATGCCAGCCGCCGGAATCAAATGAAAAATACGATGAATTCTGGCCAATCTCGCCAAGAAATTCACTTTTTTTCAGCGTATCAACACAATGATTACCCAGCACGTAATAGCGTTTGCCAGCCGCTTTTTCAAATTCTCGGTTGATCTGCTTCAAATATTTCAGCTCCGTTTCAACGGAGTCGGCCGCGTCGATCAAGTCGCCAAGCTCGACCAGAAAATCTGGCTTCTGCGACTGAAAAAAGGCTGATGCCTCGGCAAATTTCGGCATCGTTTCGCGATAATAACGCGTACCCGCCGGCGGTTTGTCGGCATGATGCAAGTCGGTAATCAGGCCGAATTTCACGACTTCATTTGCGCTGAAATGTTTCATTTCCATTTCATTTGCGTTCACAATCAAGCCAGTGCTGCCTGTAAAAATCAATCCGGATGTTTTGATAAAATTACGCCGGTTTTTTTGCATTATCATCCAGCACTTTCAATCGTAATGTTGCAATTCAGACCGCATGAAATGATTGAATGCCTGCTTAAATAGCAGATGTCATAACCAGGCTTTCAGCCACTCCACCATTCGTCCTGAGAAAGCACTTTTGGCAAGAACATGATCGAAGCCGGCAGCTTGAGCGGCTTCAAAACCATTGACATCAACGTGAGAGCCAAATCCTGCCAAAATTATTGGCGGAGCCGCCAGCCCTCTGAGTTTTGACCACGCATGGGCATCTGACGCTTCCAGAAGGCCCATGTCCACAATCACCGCTTTTGCATCGGGCCACTGGCTCAGCATCGACTCCAGACCGCCCAGCCCTGGGCAAACTTTCACCGATAGCCCCAGCTCTCTTGCTGTGGCCGTCACGCCCGAAGTAAAAAAAAGATCTTTGCAGACTAATATTCCCGTCACTTTGGGTGATGGTTTGGCATTATCTTCAGCCATCGCCTCAAGCGGCGATTTTTCTGCACCTGCCTGATCCATTATTCGGGCACCTGTGCTAAAACCCAATCAGCAAATGCCTTTAAGTCAGGCACGATGGTTGTTGGCTCGGCAGCCACCAGCTTCTCCACTGGGTATGAATTCGGAATCGCCGCCACCATCATGCCCGCCCGTTTGGCCGCCTCAATACCTGCAATACTATCTTCAACGGCCGTGATTTCCGACGCATCAATTCCCGGAAATCGTTCCTGCAAGAGTGCGATGGCTTTGATATATCCTTCCGGATCCGGCTTACAGGCTGCTGTATCTTCCGCAGCAACAACTCCATGAAAACAGTTGGAAATACCCGCAAGCTCAAGCCCCAAAAGCACTTCAGCCCTGAGAGCCCCTGAGCAGACTGCTAGTGGCACTCGCGCCGCAAGCCGCTGCACGCTTTCGGTCACACCTGGAAAGAATACAAGCTCGTGCCTGGCCAGTTCAAGATAGCGTATTGCCTTGTCGTCAATCAGCTTCTGTAAAAGTTCAGGTTTGCAGGGCCGACCAAAATCAGCCAGAGCAACCGAAAAACAGCCGCGATCGTCATAACCAAGGTAGCGCTCGTTATAGAGGGATTCCGTGAGCTTGATACCTTGTGTCGCAAGTTGTTCTGCAAAAAGAAGATAATGAAGATGTTCATCATTCACGATCAATCCATTGAAATCGAAGACAACAGCACGGATCACGCGAGGCTAACTCCATTTTCTATCAGTATTTTGCCAGTTTTGTTAATGGCAGATGATGGGGCAGGGCAAGGGCGATCAAATCGCATCCGGTCCACGCTCACCGGTTCGGATTCGAATGCAGTCGTCGAGCGGGAGCACAAAAATTTTACCATCGCCAATTTTTCCGTTGGGCGGGGTTCGGCCAGCTTCAATAATCGCATTGATGGTCGGCTCGACGAAATCGTCGTTAACAGCTATCTGTAACTCAATCTTTCGCAGGAGGTTAACGGTTGTCTCCGTGCCTCTGTACATCTCAGTGTAGCCCTTTTGCCGGCCGAATCCCTGCACTTCGGAAACAGTCAGGCGAAAAACTTCGACCTTTGAAAGTGATTCCTTGATTGCTTCAAGCTTGCTCGGCTGAATGATGGCGATGATGAGCTTCATAATCGATTTCCAGAGAAGGCATTACTCAATATTCTTGTGAATGCCCGCAGCAATTTCGATCAATTGGTGGGCATAATGCCTGAAGTTGATTAACTCACGATACCAGAAAAGCAAATGAGGTGCCAAGTCTCTTTCTGCGTTGGTGATTGCGACATTTCCGCAAAAAGAGTATTGAAAAGAATCGATTTTACCGATATTATTAAGGAGTTCCCTGGTGGTGTAACGGTAGCACAGGAGTTTTTGGTACTCTTAGTCCAGGTTCGAATCCTGGCTGGGGATTGTTTAAGTTATATTTTATCTGCCTATCTTGACCATACTTTTCACGATGTTTTGAAAAAGCTATTGACCTGAACTGATTATCCAATATGATTTAGTTAGATTCCCTGGTGGTGTAACGGTAACACTAAAGATTCTGGATCTTTCATTCCTGGTTCGAATCCAGGCCGGGGATTTGACAAAAGGCCTATTCTGGGCCTTTTTTCATTGCTGTTTTCGCACGCATTTCATTCTCTTTAAATCAATGATATTGGCGAGTAGGATTTCTTATGATAATTTAAGCATTTAAGAGTAGTGATCCGGAAATATTGGCCGGATGACTCATGCCACGACTGGCTTGGCTCTAGCTGTCACGGAGGACAGATGCAAATTCTGGCACTAGTTGAAGCCCCAGGCCACGTCTGTTGTCGTTATCGTATTACTGCATTTGAGCCTTGGCTAAAGCGGTTTGGCGTTCAGATTACCTACCAGCAGATTGAAAAAAAGCCTCTTGCACGATTACGCCAGATGCAGTCTGCTGGCCGTTTTGACAGCGTGATACTTCAACGTAAACTACTGGATCCATTATCTTTTGGTGCGCTCAGAAAATCAGCAAGACACTTGATTTTTGACTTTGACGATGCTGTTCTCTATCGAGACAGTTATGCCACCCGTGGGCACCACTGCCCCCGCCGGAAGGCTCGTTTTGAGCAAACCGTTCGTTCATCCGACGTAATTCTTGCCGGTAACAGTTTCCTGCTTTCTCTTGCTGATCAGCATGGGGCTCGTGGTTCGAGTCTGCACTACATGCCGACATGTGTCGATCTTGATTCTTATGAGCGGTCACGACTCAAACGGCCTGATCGTGCGGATGATCGCTTAGTGATGGTCTGGATCGGCTCATCCAGCACGCTCAAAGGGATCGAAGCGACGTCAGAGCTTTGGGAGCGGGTGGGTCGAAAAGTTCAAAATCTATCATTTCGTGTCGTCTGCGACCGTTTTCCGAAGTTTCAGAATTTGCAGGTCGAGCCAGTGCGATGGTCAGAGGCGACCGAAATCGAGAATATCGTCAGGGCGGATATTGGGATCAGCCATGTGCCGGACGATCTTTGGAGCCGCGGCAAATGTGGCCTGAAGGTGCTTCAATATCTTGCTGGTGGTTTGCCCGTTTTAACAAATCCGGTCGGTGTACACCGGGAAATGATCAGGCCCGGCCAAAATGGTTTTCTGGTCTCATCAAATGACGAGTGGCTGGAAGCGATTCGTTGGCTGGCAAGGAACCCCGATCTGCTGAAGGAGATGGGCACAGCCGGCATGGAAACGATTCGCCACGGCTATGATGTGGCGGATTGGGGGCCATTTTTTGTTGACAGGGTTGCTCCAGGGGTCGTTCCTCTCTCAGGCAACCGGCTGGAAAAGCTTTCAGAACAGAGTGATGATTTATCGCCGGCGAAAAGCTGGATGCTCGATTCGCCGGCAGTATCAGCCCCAAATGAGCAGAATAATGCTGGTCTCAGGAGTGAGCTGGCATGAGCCCCTCACGAAGTCACAACTCTTCAAAAAAAATACGGCCAAGCCAGCGATTTTATGGCGAAAAGCAGCTTTTTGGCATGCGTGGCTGGTCGTGGTTTTCGATGGGTAATGTCGGCTGGTGGATTCAGGACGCCTGGTTCAGCCGGATTGTCGGCCCACATGGACTGAAATGGAAGGATTGGGAAGCTGCCGGTCAGCTTACCATTATCAAAGATGGCCCGCTCCGAACCGTTTACAGGGTTTCGCTGGAAGATAGCGGGATCTATATCAAGCATTATCGGGTGCCTTGGATTCGTGGCAAGATTCGTCAGTGGTTGAGGCGTGGCAAGGCACGAAATGAAGGTGATAAGGCCCTGAAACTGGCATCGACTGGAATCACAACAGTCGAGCCGATCGCGCTTGGGGAAGAACGCCGGCTTGGGCTCGTGTTTGACAACTATCTTGTCACGAAAGAAATACCGGGTGTTGAGCCTCTCGATCATTTCCTCGAAAAAACACTGCCAGGCTACACCGAGGCCCGAATCAGGTCCATTCGTCGTCGAATTGGTGAAGAACTGGCCCGGCTTTGTGCCCGGCTCCATGAAAAAGGCTTTCTGCATCAGGATTTTCATCCGGGGAATCTATTGATTCGTCTGGATGCCAACGATCAGCCCTCGCTTTTTCTGATCGACCTCGACGCACTTGATAGCCACCCTGACCAGCTCCGAATCAGCGAAATTCGAGATAATCTCGCCCAGATTAACAATTATTTCTGGTCTCGGGCCAGCCGGGCGGAACGCCTGAGATTTCTGGAGCTTTATCTCAAATTTCGCAAGCGGCACAACCCCCTTGCACCCGAAAAACTCTCAAGTTTTTCCCGCGAAATTGAGGCGGCCACTCGTCGTTGGGCTGAGCGGCTCTGGCGCAGATGGGCGCGTCGGAATCAGGGAACAAATAAGTATTACAAAGTCGTTACCGCGCCTGCGACATGGGCCGTGCTCAGCCGAAAGCTGGAACGAGAGCACTTTCATGAGATTGCAGCCGACCCCGATCGCCTGATATACGCCCCCGATGCTCGAATACTCAAGCATTCACAGTCGTCAACAGTTGCCGAGGTCACAATTCGCACACGTCATGGCGACCAGCGTGTGATCATCAAAAAAATTCCGACACTCAAGGCGAGCGATTTCTGGTTTGGGTGGCTCAAATCACATCGGTCGTGGCGAGCTTGGAAGGCCGCTGGCCATATGGTCGCCCGCAGCGTGCCGACGCCGGAACCACTTGCCTATATTTCGCGAGGCAGCCCCGGTGTCTGGAGTCTGATGGCCTGGTTTTATCCCACAGCCACTTACACCATCAGCCAGCGGCCTGAAGGCATGAAAAGCCTCTCGCAGCACATGGAAGGCTACATGGCACAAATGTCTTCAATGGATCGAATCCTGGCTGTAAGGACATCCGTCGTACCAATGGCGCGTATGATCAGGCAAATGCACGAAATGTCGCTTTCGCATCGGGATCTCAAAGCAGCGAATATCCTTGTTAGGCCTTTGGAAGATGGCTCGTGGCGAGAGATGATGCTGGTTGATCTTGTTGGTGTCAGGCTCAGGCATCCGCTGCCGCACGATGCCCGCGTGAAGAATCTGGCGAGAATTGCCATGTCGTTTCATGCACATGGGCTGTTTCAATCGACAAACGCCCTGAGATTTCTCTTCAGCTACCTGCCAATTGCATATCTGCCACGCGATGCCTGGAAAGAATTCTGGCGAGACGTTCAGCGCGAGGTTAACGTGAAACTCAACCGAAATCAGAAAAACGGCAGACCAATAAGCTGACGTCTTTAAGGAAGGCTTGCTGCTTTTGTCTCCAATTTGCCGAACTCTCCTGCCAATTCTGTTTCTGCTCCCAGTCGGGCTAAATGCCGGCTGTGCCCTGACCAATAACAGGCACACTGAGCTTTTGCCGACCAAAAGCACTTATAAAACAGGGCCATTTGTTATTCATTCGCATAAACCGCTGCGAAAAAACGATCCAGTGGTTCAGGAGCTTGATTCGCTGACGGCCCGGGTGGTCGCGAAAATCGGCCATAAACCTGCAGAATCTCCGCCCAGAACGGTCGATGTCTATATCCTTGCAGACGAGCAGGGCTTTCGTCACTTTTTACAGTATTATCACCCTGAACTGCCGCCCCGTCGGGCCTATTTTATCGCCACGGCTAAAAAACGCTCCGTCTATACCTATCAGGGCGATCATCTGATGGAGGATCTAAGGCATGAAGCCACTCATGCTATTGTGAATCTTACTCATCCCGGCCTGCCGCTCTGGCTTGATGAAGGGCTTGCCGAAGTCTTTGAACACCCGGATCGCGAGAAGGCACCTGACACACATCAAATTCGATTCCTGGCCGATATTGAAACCGGCGCCTTGCCAGACCTTAAACAGCTTGAGTCCATCACCGATGTGCGAAAGATGTCTCCTAAAAATTATCGAGAAGCATGGGCCTGGGCTCTTTGGGGTCTGAGTGGCCCGAAACCTGTTCAACAGGCGTTTCGCAGCTATATGGACGATGTCGCTCGTCTTGGCGAGACTGAGTCGCAAGTCGCCCTGAAGCCGCTCTCTGAGCGATGGGCTGCCTTGCCTGAATCCGCTGAACTGGCACCGTCATCAAGTGCCATGCTGGCATGGCTGCGACAAAGCCCGCCAGCGATTTCGGTTCCAGGTCTTGTGGCCACCGACGGGAAAATCGATCCGGCACTTGAACGCACCAGACTTCAGAATGACAATCCAGAAAGAGTCGGGCATCAGCCGACGTCGAGCCGTACCTTGAATCGACACCAGAAAGGCGGTCTTTTTTCCCGCCTCCGGCGATCGATTTTCGGCGACTAGCAAATGCAATTTCTAATCAACCCAACGTTTATTTCTGGCCTTTCTGCAGGGTCGTGACCTTACCGTTATTATCGATTGACTGATAAACAATATCCTTAGGCTTATTCCATGAAGCGAGCGCAAATGTACCGGCGGTGCCATATTGAGTCACTTGAAAGCGCATGCCGCCCGGCACTTTTTTCAGAACTCCAAATGGCTGAATCGTATTCAGCACTTTCGGCATGCCAGTGAAATTGCCGTGATCCATGCCCGGCATATTTCCCATCCCGCCCATATCTTCCATGGCATTTGCCATTTCCCAGACAGTGGCAACTGCGTTTGTCATACCAGTTGCCGGAGCAGTCACCAGATTTGCCTGATAGCTTGGGCTCGTCTGGGGCGAAAGATAGCCTGCCGCCACGTTGACACCCGTAAAAATCTTGCGTGAATCAGTAAGGAAGTTAAAGAGCTCAGTTGGCTTGGCGTCAGAAGTGCTGAGGCTGTAGCCATCAAGCCCGATAACGCGAGGCAGGGCTCCCGGGCCGGCACCGATCGCGATATCGTCGAAATTATCGCCGTTGAAATCAGCCGCTGCCACATTCACACCATTTGGCAGAATTTCTGTAAATGTTGATTGAATCTGCCGCAGCATCCGACCGCTCAGGCTGAAGATACGCACAAGGCTTCGCCCCTTGCCAACCCGGCAAACGATAATTTCCCCTTTTTTATCGTTGTTAACATCGGCCACAGCCAGGCTTACCCCTGAATTTCCAAGGTCTGGAAAAGCGTTGAATCGACCGATTTCCTTCAGCGTATTACCATCGTAAATGACCACTGGGCCTGATCGGACTGGGTTTGCAGGACCGATCACGATCTCCTGCACCATATCGCCATTCAAGTCGCCGGTGGCCGTTGCCCAGCCACCTTTATAGCTTCTGGGGGTAGTGATCTTGCCTAATGTTTCGCCACTCCCACCATAGACATATATTTCCCCGGCTGCTCTGGGATTCAAGACAGGTGTCGAGCCCGACAGATTGCCGGCAGCCACTCGCCTTTGTGAAGCATTAGGCCCGGCCATCACGGCAACCATCATCCCGCCATCCTCGTGCATCAAGATGTGACAATGAAACACGTATTTGCCGGGCAGGGGGCGTACCCGGAAACGAATGGTAATCGATCCATTGGTAGGAATATTCGCGGTGTCTCGCAGCGAAACATAGGGGTAAGCACCAGTGCCATTGGGCATTACCTTCTGGCCGTTAATTGCAATGATTGCAATGTCATTCTGGTGCAGGTGAATCGGGTGCGGGTTGATCTGATTTGTCGAGAATGTCCATTCTTCCACCTGCCCAGCCTGCAAATTCACTAAGGGCCCATTTGGGAATGTCTGCCCGTTAATCTTGAATGCCGTTGTGCCCCCTGGCCCGGTGCCGTCAAAAGAAAAATTAAAATTCCTGTAATTATCCACTTTGATATTCGGGTCGTAAAGATCTGGCACATCACCTGTTGCCCCGAAAACAGGCTGTGGCTCGACAGCACCGCCACCCTCAACATTGATTGTCATCAGCGCGAAGGGGTTAAAGCTCGTCAAATAATTCGGCAGAAGATTATCCTGCAAATAGTAAGTCCCAGGAATGCTTGGGGCCGTCACTGCCACTGTCAGACGCTCACCCGGGTCAATCGACATCAGACTGTTAGTGACGAATGTCGATGGCTGAACCTGTAAATAGCTTCGGGGCGTTGCATTCTGACCATTTCCATCATAGGACAGTAATGTTGACTGCCACGGATTTTCCCCGTTTCCATCGGCAAGCCCCAAATTATATGCACCATTTCGGCCTGAATTGACAAATGTCCAGATCTGGGTTTCGCCCGGTTTCATCGTCATTGTCGGGTTAAGCTGGCCATTCACATACTTCTGCCAGCCCACTGGGGTATTTGTCGCAGGGTTCAGAAAAAATGGTGTTTGACCAACCGTTGTCGTCATCATCAGACCGTTCGGCGTCTGTTGCTTGTTCGTCAGACTTAAGGTGAACACTTTCTCCGCATATTTACCCAGATACTGCGGGAAGTAATCCAGCGGGCTGCCTGTCTGTAGCACACCAGCCAGACCGGCATTGACCTGATCTGCCACAAATCCATGCTTGTGAACGTGATACCAACCCACCCCTGAAGGCTGGTAATCAGGTATGTCAACTGTCGTTGAATAGGTATTGCCGCTTTCCATCACACGGTAAACGTTATCAGATGTGCCCAGCGGGCTTACAAGATAGCCATGCGTGTGAAAATTGGTCAGCAGCCGCTCATCTGTCGGTGTTGGTGCTGAATTAGGCACACCAAGGCTGTTAGTGATCTGCACATTCAGTCGATCGCCCTGTTTCACCTTCATGACTACGCCGGGAAACTGGGCCGGCATCCTTGTGCCATCAGGAAAAACCACTTGATAAGCCGCTGCATAATTCGCTGGATTATAAGGCGGGCCGCCGGCGGTGGGTGGTGCCGGTGGCTGGGTGTTCGAATAAAGCGGCTTGCTGCCATAAAGGATCGATTCACCTGAGCCCGGCACACCCGCCCGCACCATGTCCAAATTCAGATTCAACACGCCATTCTGGCTCTCAACCACCGGAATATCAACGGCAGGGCCATCACTCGCCGGAACGACCACCACCGCAGGCTGAAGTCGATCCTCAAGTTGAAGTGTCTCCAGCAAAATTCGGCGATTCACTTTTCTTCGAGTGCCGCTCTGAGTTGTATTGAGCACTCCTATCTTGGCCGAGAAAATGGCATTCAGCATCGCTTGATTACTCCCCTTTAATCATCCGCAAGAGACTTATCCTGAATGAGAAAGTCATTGCAAACGAATAGTGACTGTACGCAAATTGAGCGTTATAGATAAAATATACTGGGTGATTTAATGGTTGTCGAAAGAAAATATGACGATGTTTTGATTACACAAAAAATTCATCATCTTATGAAGAGAATTTTTAGCAGAATAAATTGACGATTTATCAATCTTTAATCAGTTTTTTGTGAAATTGAGTGTAAATGCAATCATTGATTTTTCCATTCCAGCCAGCCGATGAGAAAAGGATTAATATTTCCGCTCAGGACAGGTTTGAGCTTCTTAATGGTGACATTTGTTCTAGGGTCGCGCACCTGTGGGCCGGTTCCCATCCACCAGCGCCTGACCATTTCATGTCCTGATTCTCCGATATTGTTTTTCATTCGTTCGATACGCTCAACCTCACATTTCAGCAATTCCTGCGAGGCTTCAATGGTTTCGTCCTTACCAAGGCCAGAACAGATCGAGACCTGTACACCCGTTGGTTTGTGAATTGAGCTGACTTCAAAGCGAATTTGTCTGATAATTTTGCCAGCCCTTTTGACACTGCCAGTTTTCATTTCAATTTCATCCTGATCAAATGGAGTGTCTGAAATTGGCATGACACTCAGTTTGACAAGACTGCCTTCTTTTCCGTCTTCCTTCGCAAATTCGTGAAGCCCATGCTCACCGGCCAGCATGCCGTAAACGGTGACGCCCTGAATTCTTAAAAGGGCCTGCTTCAATTCGCCTTTTTCGAAATACTCCTCATGAATCGATTCTGCCGTAAATCCAAGGTTTGATGCCCATTTACTGTAACAATCAATCAGTGTGTTTATATGTTCACTTGCATCTTCATTCACGGCATCCAGCACAAGAATGGCGTCGCATTCTTCAATTTCGGATGAGCAGAGACTGGCAAATCTCAATAATGTAGATGATCGCAGGGCCTCCTGCATTTTTTCGCCAATCGATTCAAGCATATCCTGTGGGATGTTATCGCCTAGTTGTTGAAGTGTTTGCTCCAGATTCTCCTTGGTACCGATTAAATTCTGAATATGGTGGATTAATGTATCAATTCGCTGAATTTCATTAAGAGATTTTCTAGCCGTTAATGGATCATCCCAGAAATTCGCTCGGTTGCTCTCGGCTATGAGTGTCGTTCGTTTCTGTCGCAAATCGCTTGAATCACTGATTGCTGGTAATAATGCAGTGGCTTCGGTAAGGGTTGTGAGATTGGCCCGAATTGATTTCAAATCAATGGACTTCGGCTTCTTCCCCGCAGAATGATGTGGCGAAACGGGCTCCGTCATTTTTCGTTTATGTGATTTAATGGTTTTCAAATGAATGCGATCGCCCGATGGCACAAGCTGAATGAGTGCAGGCGCATTGGCTGGATCCATCTGAGCGATCATGCGAGCCAGTGGCGTAACCACCAGCCTGTCCACCGCCCGCTTCAGTGGCCTTGCACCAAATTTCCGGTCATAACCCGCTCTGGCAACAATGTCGATCAGGCCTCGATCAAAATCCACCTTGAGCCCACGCCTTGTAATGCCGCTCCGCTGGAGAACACCATAAAGCTCACGCTGGGCCAGCAGTCTCACATCATCACGGCCAAGTGGCTCAAAAACCACAATCTGCTCCAGACGATTGATCAGCTCCGGTCTGAAAAAAGTATGAATTGCATCCATCACGCTCTCTTCAAGTGTCAGACGACTATCATCGTTAAACCCCATTGATCGCTCTTCGATATTTGAAGAACCAAGGTTACTCGTCAGGATCACGACTGTCTGGGAGAAGTCAATGCTTTCGCCATTTGCTTTTGAGATCTGTCCTGCATCAAACATCTGCAACAATAAATCAAATACCGACGAATGGGCTTTTTCAATTTCATCCAGTAATACCAGAGAAAATGGATCCTGCTTCACTCTTGCCAGCAAGCCACCGGCCGCAGCATCCGAATTATGGCTGCCAATAATCTTCTGCACCGACCAGACTTCGGAATACTCTGACATATCCATACGAATCATCTTTTCAGGGCTGCCGAATAGGAAATGAGCCAGTGTTCTGGCCATTTCCGTCTTTCCTACGCCTGTCGGCCCCACAAAAAGCATCACGCCCTGCGGCCCACGACTCTGGTTCATACCCGCCTTGATCTTGGCCAGCAGATCAACAACCGTATCAATGGCATGACGCTGCCCAACAAGCCGTTCCGTGAAAAAATTACGGGTTTCATCAAGTGAAAGTGCCATCGAGTCATCAAGCATGACACGTGGAGCACCAGTAATGTCGCAGAGCGATTCTACCACCACATTGGGCGTAATTGAAAGGAAACCACCCTCTTCAATGATATGCACGTTTTCAGGCAGCCGGTGCTGTCTGCTCATCCGGCGATCGTTAAGAACTTCTTTCAAGAGTCGAATAGTACCGGCAGGAGGTGCAACTGAAGGAAAGAAATCATTTCCCAGTGTTTCGGCCCGTGCTATAGCTTCCGGAGTCCAACGAACGTACCAATCACATCGGTTTGCCAAGTCTTCTGCCAGTTCGTCAGCCACCTGCTTCACGATTTTTGTAATCGACTCAGGCCCCTGAGGCTCAATCCTGATCACTTCAAATTGTCTGGCCCATACAGAATCAGTCTCAATATTTGATCGAAATAATTCGGGCGTGGCCTCGCCAAAAATCATCACCTCTCCTCGCTCCAGCAGCGGCTGGAGTGCAGTGGCCATTGTGTTGTCATTTTTATCGGAAGCGCCC
>JBILGL010000430.1:0-4313 GCA_044351075.1 Isosphaeraceae bacterium
CTCGACAGGTGAGCTTATCTGAAAGCAAGTATCTTTGATTAAATACCTTACGATAAATATCAAGTGATCTCTCAAAACTTGTTTCAGGTTTGGCTGCCACATGAAGCCAGTAACAATTCCACGCACGGCATAACTTTTGCCGATAGATAAAAACTATCGATGATAAAATCCCAAAACAGAGAATAATTCCTTTATAATAAGCCCAACCTGCTTTAATTACCATTTCATTAGAAGATGCCTTTCCAATTTCAAATACAGGTCGGTCCAACACCTGAATCATGGGCCTGTTGGTCAAAATCGTTTTAAGCGATTGATCGCTTGTAAGATAAGTAAATAAAAGTGTATCAGGCTGATTTTCACCAGAATGTTGTGGCAACCATTCATAAATCCATTCTTTCGAAGGGCTTATCCAGTTTATGCGACGCTCCGTGAGCCTGGGTAAACTTGCTTCTGTCAAAGACTTTGATAACGCTCGAATCTTAATCTCAGGGTCGGCAAGAATCGCCAGTGCCGCGGTTCCCTCGGCTTTCAAGGAAAACTGAAGTCTTTCTCCTGCAATAACCGCCGCGGAATCGGCAACAAGATTCACCTTCAGCTCACCGACCCCTGCTCTGATTGCCCTGGCGGCAGGCTCATTCGGCCAACTCCGAACATCAATCAAAACAGGTGGAAAATACTTTTGATCATGAGTTTGAGTCTGAATTCCAAACCCAGAAACACGTAGTTTACCAGCTTTCAGAGGAACGATCGAAAGAATCAGCTGGTCTGGGTCATTCGGATCTGGTCGAAAATCAGTGATGCAAGCTCCTGCCGGCTCAACTCGCGGAGAAATAAACCTGAGAACCTCCTGTATATTACGATCAATTTTATACTTACGCTGTATCAACTCTGCAGTAAGAGCCTGATTAAAAGGCGATTGTTTCACTTGCGATTCCGACTCTCCCCAAGTCGTGAGCAAGATCGCACAACAGACAACGACTCTCTGGCTTACAATGCGATAAGTCATTGGATTCAAAGCACTAATGCTAATTCAACTCAGCTCATGAGCCGTTCGAGTTTCGGCAGGAGGCTCGAAAAATTGAGATGATTCGGGCACGCTGCCTCTGCTGCTTTCAGGTCCGCCCCGGCCCAGTCACAATTCGCCTCACTCATTGCCTTATATTGCTTTTTGGCTTCAGTGCGATAACCATAATGTTCGTAATAGGTTAAAAGCCTGGTCAAGTCACCGAGACTGGCCTTTGTTCCTGCCGCCAGACCACATTCGCCTGTGCAATCCGGACAGAATGTGCGGCCAGTCGCTAACACTGAATCCCGCAACCGACCAATATCCGACAATTTCATTGGCTCATAAGTTCTTATTGCAGCAGTATTTTCGCGAATCTGATCGGTATTCACCATCGACACACAAACACTGCTGATCCGCTCATCCGACCAAATCGCATGCAAAAGCCCCTGATAGGCCGTCAACTTTTTCTCCTGCAAGTAAGGGACATGCTTTGGTACGTCACGCAAAATCCTGTCGCCAAGCCCAGAAATCTGTTTCATCGAAATGAGCCCAATACCGGCCTTGTGGCAAGCATCAAGGGCACGATTCAGAGCGGAGTCTTTCGCCAGCCAGGGTGAATACTGAACCATGATGGCATCCATAAATCCACCACTGGCAGCGGCTTGCAGATATTCAGCCCGTCGCGCATCGTGGCACGAGAAACCAACCAGTTTCGCCTTGCCTGACTTCTTGATCTTCTCAACTGCGGCTTTCCATTCTGCCGACCGGGGCCACTCCAGCGACTTGTAATCGCTGCCGTAACTATTACCAATTCCGTGAATTAGGTAGAGATCCACAGAATCCGTACCAAGTGTTTCCAGCCGCTTGTCAAGCTGGGCAACAAACTGATCAGGAGTTTTCGGATGCTCTTTAGTGACCAGAAAAATGTTTTTCCGAAGCTCAGGCGTCTCCCTGAGCCAGCGGGCAATCACCGGTTCTGAGCCATAAGTATCAGCGGTGTCGAAATATCGAACACCATTGGCATAGGCAAATCGCAAAATCCGGTCTGATCCCGGATTCCGGAAAGTTCCCAGATTCAGCATCGAAACGGGAATGCCTGACTTCCCCAAAGGCCGCGTTGGCAATGGGTCAGCCATTCGAACCAGCCCTTGTGCATTATCCGGCGATTCTTGCGCCAGTACTGCTCCTGTTCCACCTGAAGCTATTAAACCGACGGCACTGAGGCCCATCAATTCCCGTCGATCAATCGTCATCTCATATCCTCTTAAAAATCTCAGGAAATGGGCCAAGGCTTTACAGATGAACTGTTATTTATGATAGGGAAACAGGTTATGAAAAAAGGCGAACTCCTGCGAGCCCGCCTTTTGAAAGCACTTGATTACGACTCTCAGGCTGATCTCAGCCGAGACATTTTTCCATGCGAGGCAACAGGCTCGAGAACTTCAACTTGTTGGGGCAGGCGGCTTCGGCGGCGGCAAGGTCAGCATTCGACCAGTCGCGGCTTTCGATATCCATTTCCTGATAAAGCTCGCGAGCCTTGGCACGATAGCCAAAATCGTCGTGGTAAGTCAGCAGGCGGGTCAGGTCGCCCAGGCGTGCCTTTGTGCCGCCGGCGGTTGCACACTGGCCGGTGCAATCAGCGCACAGAGTCTTGCCACAGGCCAGCACGGCATCACGCAACTGCATGATATCGGCCGTCTTCATCGGTTCGTAAGACCTGATTGCAGTCGTATTTTCGCGAATCTGGTCAGTATTTCGCATCGAAACGCAAACCGAAGCGATTCGTTCGTCGGACCAAATCGCATGCAGCAGGCCCTGATAGGCCGACATCTTCTTTTCTTTGAGGTAAGGCACATGGTCAGGCACTTTGGTGAGAATATTGTCACCCATGCCGGCAACCTGCTTCATTGAAATCAGGCCGATTCCCGCCTTGTGGCAGGCATCGAGGGCCTTGTTCAGCGGGGCATCCTTATCCAGCCATGGGCTATACTGCACCATGATGGCGTCAACAAAGCCGCCTTCAGCCGCTGCCTGAAGATATTCCGCACGCTTCTGGTCGTGGCATGAAAAGCCTACCAGTTTCGCCTTGCCAGACTTCTTGATCTTTTCAAAAGCCTCTTTCCATTCCTTTGATTTTGGCCAGTCGAGTGACTTGTAATCCTTGCCGTAACTGTCGCCAATACCATGGATAAAGAAAAGATCGACGTAATCGGTCTGAAGAGCCGCCAGACGAGCATCAAGCTGCTTGATCAATTGATCAGGCGTATTCGGATGATCTTTGGTCACCAGGAAGATGCTCTTGCGGGCATCCGGATTGTCGCTGAGCCATCGACCAATCGCCGGCTCTGAACCATAACTCTTGGCTGTATCAATATATCGAACACCGTTGGCATACGAGAATCGCAGCAGACGATCCAAACCTGGGTTCTGCCATGTGCCAAGATTCAACATAGAAACTTCAATGCCAGATCGGCCGAGTTTCCGGGTTGGCACCGGGTCTGACACCTTCGGAGCAGCTTCCTGAGCAACCGAAGCCTGGCTGGCAACGGTGGTGGCTGCAACGCCAGCTGCCGAAATTTTCATCCACTCACGACGGTCAATCGCGTGTTCCGGGGTCATTGACATTACCGAGGACTCCCCATCATAAATCGAATTGAGATCAGTATTTCGGACCGGTCACACCATTCTGGCAGGACGATGGCAATCACCACATAGTGATGTTCGTATCAATCCTGTTTACCATGATCGGCAGCATGTGTCTATGATTTTTTAAAAAAAATGGACCGGGATATCGAAATCCCGGCAAAGCAGCGAGAAATATCAGCTCAACGTGCGTTGGAAGTCGAATCAGGCGGGATGACGCCTGAATTCATCGTAACGTTTTCATCCTGAATATTCTCAAGAAGCTCTTTACGAAAAACCTTTACCTCAGGCGGAGCTTCAATACCCAGTCGAACCGTATTACGGTCAACCTTCACCACGGTAATCACGATGTTATCGCCAATCACAATACTTTCATTGATTTTCCGGCTCAGTACCAACATGGCTTTTCGTTCCTTCTCTTGACCGGCTGACCGGCCATTGCCACTTATTCGTTTGATTCTTGATCTCGCTGCTGCCACCGAATAATTGCGATGATTGGGATTCCCCTTATAATCAATACGCACCGAACTACTTAAAGGTTACGAAAAAAAATAGAAAATTCCTGTAGTCTTTTTAAGCAAAGGCCGAATATTCATAGAATGTCTTACGAAATCAACTTTTACGTTGATCTTGTACAACATTCCTGTGCTTTTTAACAGTCCGT
>JBILGL010000429.1:0-4313 GCA_044351075.1 Isosphaeraceae bacterium
ATCGTTTTCAGGTGAAACTTGGTCGATTCAAAACACCATGGAGCTATGAATTTTATGCATTACCGATCAATGGCTTGATCAACCCGGAACGTTCAATCTTCTTCAATAACTATGGCCCGAATCGCGATACCGGTGCGATGGTCTGGGGACAGGTATTTGATAAGACGACAGATTATGCGGTAGGTGTTTTTAATGGCCTTCGTAATGCCTTTGATGATAATAATAATGCTAAAGCCGTTATTAGCTATTTCAACACCAGACCGCTTGAGAGGTCGGGTTCGGATCTGTTCAAGTACTTAAACGTCGGTGGATCGGTTATGTATAACGTTTTTAACGATAGAGCGAGGCCTGATGTGTTCCGAACAAACGTGCCTTTTCCGGGTGATCCAGCTGTTTCCCCACAATGGCTGGTGCTGAATAAGGACACGCTTGAATTTGGTTCGCAGAAGCTCTGGTCGCTCCATTCGGTGTGGTATTATGAGCAAATGTCTTTAATGGCCGAATGGTTCAGCGGTTATGAGACTTATGCCAAGCAAAACACGCCGCTGAAAGGGCAGCAGGTGGCTGTGGGTGGATGGTATGTGCAGGCCGGTTACTTTCTGACTGGTGAAAAAGTGACCGGGCGTGGCATGGTGGCACCACTGCGAGAATTTAATCCCAAATCCTGGGATGGTTTGGGGGCATTTGAGCTTGGTTTTCGATGGGCTAACCAGACAAACGATAAATCAATCTTCCTTTTTGCACCTGCCAATCGTTGGACAAACGATACCGATACGGTTGATCTTGGTGTTAACTGGTATTGGAACGAAAATGTTAAATTCTATATTGGCTGGCAGCGTGCGATGTATGGCAAGCCGATTCAGGCCGCACCAGGGCTGACTTCGTCATCGCCACCATCCTATTGGATGAGCTCTACTGACATGCTCTGGCTGCGTGCCCAGCTCTATTATTGATAACAGAGAGCTGGGGGAGGTTGATTCTGACATGCAATAGCATTTCGGTCCGTTTTAGTTAAAAAAATTCATCTGGCCAGATTTTTCAAAAATGTTATTACAATTGGTTTAGCTGCAATATCGGAGACGAATTCGTCAAGAACCATGGAATTTGTGAATACTGAATCTCGATGCAATTTCAAAGACTTCGGAATTGCTGCATTGCTGGCATTCCTGAGTTTTCTGATTTACATGGCCAATGGTCGATATATCGGGTCAGGCGACTGCGTGCCGGCCAGTATTATTCCGATTTCAATGGCACGCGGCGATGGGCCTTGGCTTGACCGTTATCGTGCATATATCCAGGACGAGAATCACAGACTGCCGGGTTATTGCGAGGAATCACGCGGGCATGTTGTATCGCGTTATCCCATAGGGCCGGGTCTGGTTCTTGCACCTTTTATGGTGCCTCAGGTCTGGTATTGGGATGCTGTGAAACCGGGCTGGGATTTTGAAAAAGCGAGTTTTCAATTCAATTCGCGGCGGATGGCAAAAACTTCGGCCAGTCTCGTGGTTTCGTTGGCAGTTTCGCTTGTCTATCTATGGCTTCGGAGATTTTCAAGTGTGGGTGCATCGCTTCTGGCAAGCATTGCAGCGGCATTTGGCAGCGGGCTCTGGACAACAGCCAGCCAGGCAGGCTGGCAGCACGGGCCGGCAGTGTTTTGCCTCATGATCAGCTTGGTTTGCCTGCAATTTTATGGGGCGAATCGATGGGCGATGTTCATTGCCGGAATGGCGACAGGGATGATTGTCGTTTGTCGATTAGTGAATTTGCCGATATCGATTGCATTATGGCTTTTTGTGATGAGAAAAGGCCGAAATGAATTGATTTGGTTTTCATCCGCTGCTGCGACGACGGCGGCCTGCTGGATGGCCTGGAATATCTGGTTTTTTGATCATCCAAATGGTGGCTACAGTGAAATTGAGAAGATGCACGGCTGGGCTCATGGTGTGAAAGGAAGTTGGTCCACACCTTTGTTTGAAGGGCTGGCTGGGACGCTGGCAAGCCCTAGTCACGGCTTGCTGATATATTCCCCATGGGTGCTGATTGCATTGCCAGGAATGGTTTTTCTTGTCAGCCTCAGGGAGCGAAATAAGGAGCAATTGCAGTTGCTTTTTTGGCTTTCTATGAGTGTACCGGTCACGCTGGTGATTTATTCCAAATATAGTTGCTGGTGGGCAGGGCATTGTTTTGGTGCGAGATTCTGGATTGACAGTACGCCCATTTTTTCAGGCTTATTGGCTTTGATGATTGATCAGATGCAATCGAAAAAAAACAGGATGAAAACGGTCATTAATCTGATTCCTCTTATATTTATTGCATTTTCAGCGGCTATTCATTTCATTGGCGCATTAACTTATCCGACGACATGGCACTCAGTGCCGACAAACGTTGATCGAGATCATCAGCGACTTTGGGACTGGGGCGATAATGAGGTTACGCGTGGTCTGAAAGAAGGCATAAAGCCCAGATTATGGTGAAGTTATTGAAGATTTCAATAAACCGTGATGTGGAGACGTTTGCTCTCAATTCCCGGAAGTTTCTGGAGTTCGTCGCTGAGCTGGCGACGCTGCCAGAACCAGTTGGGCCGGGCTTTGATGTAAACTTCCCTATCGATCACTTCAACGGAAAAATCGTTCGTTTTATTTCCAAATTCCTGTCGAATGATTTTATCGACACGTTTTTGAATTTCAGAGTCTGTTCGGTCGGCCGTCGCCGATCGATTTGATGCGTTTGTATTATTGATCGTGTCAGTGACAAGTTCATCACCTTCGTTTACCGATTTCTGCACAAGAGGTGGCTCAGGTTTATCCATACGCAGGGGATTGAAGCGGTTAAGCAATCGAAGCGGGTTATATTTTGCCAGGCCAGTGGGTGGCTGGGTTTCCGGCAGGCGTGGAGCTGTTCGATTGTCGCCACCGCTCACAGACCGATTAGCGGCAAGTTCGGGATATTGACGAAGGGCCTCTGCTTCATTTCTGACATCGCCGAACCGAACAATCCTGGGCTCGCCTGATTGTGGTTGACTTGCTCGGCCGTTTTGTGACAGTCGAGCAGAATTCTGCTGATTTCTGACCGGTTCTGGCAATTGTGGTGTAAAAGACCGCCCGACATTATTGTTTGTCGAAGGTGAGCTGCCGACAGGCGGAAGGTTGTCGAGTGTGCTGAGCACGCCGCCATTGCCATTACCATTGGCTGGACTGCTGAACGAAGGCTGATCAGGAGACTGACCGACTGCGGGAGCCGTATTAATGATCGGCTGATTTGATGACGGCAGGTCTGGTAAATCGGGCGGATTTTCCAGCCCGTAATTTTCTTGAACCACAGGCAGTCCAACGGCATTTGTCTGCTGAGCAAGCGTAAATTGACCAGCCGATGAAATAATTATTGATGCCAGAGAAAAAATCAGGAAATGTTTAAGCGGTGCGATCATCGGTTGACTCGTTCAGACTTCCTGACACCCGCGGGGATACGGTCCTTCGTTACCCTTTCATTATTTCGACATTCGGCCTGGTGATTCCGAAGCGCAATCAACTTGCTCCTGATCCACTTCGGCTGCACAACTCGCACATTTGCCAAAAAAGGAAAAATTGAAAGTTGTTTAAATCAATTATTTTCAATAGTTTAAATGAAACTTTGAAAGTTCATGAAAAGTCGGGGCTTGTTTTTCACTGAATCCCTCTTGATAATAACTTTACTTTTTGAACGGATTCAAACATGGGAAGGACCCGTCGCGATGTGCCCGGCTGATGGAGAGCCAGAAATTACGCTACAGATAGGGGCTGCGAGGCCGGTGTCGGGCTCGTTGGCTGATCTTCTGCAGCGTCTGAAAAATGGCGATGATTCGGCAGCATCGCTTATTCTTGAGCGATATGAGGCGCAGGTGCGGCTGGTTGTGCGGCGGTGTCTGCCGCGTGTGCTGCGGTCGCGATTTGATTCGCAGGACATTATGCAAAGCGTCTGGAGGAGCTTTTTTCAGCGTCTCCGTGGCGAAGTGGTTGAAGATGATCATGGTGTATCGCAGCCTGCGCCAGGCGATCCTTCGCTTGTCTTTGGCGATTCATCCCAGCTTTTTTCTTTTTTGAGTCGGATGGCAAAAAACAAGGTAATTGACCAGTATCGGCGCGAGACATCGCAGAAGGCCGATATCCATCGTGAATGTACGATCAGCGATGAGCATGGTCATGCGATGGACCCTCCTTCACACGCAGAGACACCAGAAGACTTGGTCACGGCGGCCGACGAGCTTTCGCACTGGCGAACGCTTTTGCCGCAAAACCGGCGGGTGCTGCTTGATATGAAGGCGCATGGGTTGAGCA
>JBILGL010000047.1:0-13933 GCA_044351075.1 Isosphaeraceae bacterium
GACACTCGAAACCAGCACCACTGACCCTGATTGCTGCGAACGCATGGCCGGAAGCACTGATTTTACGGCCAGAAAAGCCGAACGAAGATTAATATTCAGAACATCATCCAAATCGTTGATAGTCGCCGATTGCAATGGCTTGAGCTTGATTGAACCAACACAATGGGCCAGAGCATCAATTCGCCCAAATTCGGCGAGGGTCGATTGGGCAGCGGCATCAAGGGCTTCAGCGTTGCAGGCATCACCCGAAAACACTAAACAGCTACCAGCCGGAAGCGACTCAGCCAATGCATGAAGTTTTATTTCATTACGGCCGAAAAGCGTCACACTACCGCCGGCATTCACCCACAGCCGAGCAACTTCAGACCCAATCCCGCCCGAAGCACCAGTGAGAAAAAGATGAGGCATTTTCAAAATCCAACCTGACTGAGGCCAGTGTTCCAGTGTTTCACTCTAATGCTTTATGCGGCCGAGGGCGGTCAGTCAAGTTGTTCGGTGATGTTGGCGTCAGCCACCCATAAAATCATGAATCATGGCGGCGAGACGGGCGATTCCCTCACGAATACGTGGTTCCGACGGCACTCCATAGCAAATACGCATCTGGCTCGTTTGCCGTCTGCCCGACTCAACCTCGGCTGGGTAACAAAATTCGCCGGGCACATAAAAAACGCCCGCATCGAGACACCTGGCAAAAAATTCACTGTGTCGGCCAGTCGGGATCGTCTCCGGCAGGCTCAGCCAGACATAAAGGCCGCCCTTCGGAATCGTCCACCGCACGGCCTCCTGATATCGACCAAGATGCTCCTCAAGCGACTCAACCAGCACACGAGCTTTGGCATGGTAAAGATCTTGCAGAATCTTGATCTGGCCATCGTAATCGCCCGATTCCAAAACTTGTAAGATCAATCTTTGCATCAGGTTAGATGTGCCAAAATCGTGGTGTCCCTTGAGGGCGAGCACGGGCAGGAGCAATTCGGGCGGAAGAACGCCAAAGCCGAGTTTCACGCCGGGGCTGAAGGTTTTGGAGAACGTTCGGACATGAATCACCGTGTCGGCATTTTGATCGTGAGCCCACACGCTGGGCGGCTCGGGGCCGGTGAACGTGAGGCCACGGTAAGCCGCATCGTCAAGCACGTATATCTTCTGGTGCTGGCTGTAGATGCGTGCCAGTGAAACAAGCTTTGACCGTCGGTCTTCTGCCAATGACAATCCTGAAGGATTTGAATGTTCAGAAACGGTGTAGATCAGTTTGACACGGCTCAGAGAGCCTTCGGAATGGAGTCTTGAAAGGCATTTTTCAAGGTTTTCAATGCACATGCCGCCGGAATCGATCGGGATACCGATGATTTTTGCCCCTCGGGCAACCAGAAGGTCAATAAAAACGAAATAGGTAGGGGCCTCGGTAATGACGATATCCCCGGGGTTAATTAGTGCCTCAGCAATGAGATAGAGCAATTGCTGGCTGCCGCTGGTGATGATCATTTGATCGGCGACAGTTTGGGCGTCGAGGCGGGAAGAGGCAGCGGCAGATTCTGACAAAAGACGATTTGCCAGCGCAAGCCGCAGCACAGGGTCGCCCTGAGTGGTGCCATATTGCAGGGCCTCGCGGGCGGTGTGTGGGTTGGCCATCAACTCGCCCCAGGCTTTTTCGACAATCCCGGCTGGAAGAGACTGCTGATCGACAAATCCGGCGGCGAGGGAAATCAGTTCAGGCCTTGAAAGGGCGAGCCGCATGAGGTCGCTGATGGCCGGCGTGCCGGCATTCTGGCCAAGGGTACTGAGTGAATGATGAAAGTCGGGCATCGGCATGTTGTCACGCGTTTTGTTGCTGTCAATTCAAATCGAAACGGAATTATAATAATATCTGTGAGATTTTGTTAATGAATTTTATCAGATGCATTATTTTTTTTCTTTGGAATATGCATTGAGTCGGCCATGCCTGTGAATTATTACCCAGCCTTTGGCAGCAAATGGCTGGCTCTTCGCATGCGATGGGGCAATAATGTAGTTGGCTTTAAAATCTTCAGCCCAGCCAATTATTTCATTAGAATCAGCCTTATCGTAATAAGTTTCAAATTCAACGCGTTTCGTTGGCCACTGGTTCGCAAATTCACTCATTTCGCCTTTAAAACCACTGAGAATTTTCATTCGATCAGCCCATTTTTGTAACTCAGCCGCCTGATAAGGGCTGCCGGCGACATTGGCAACGATCGAACGATGTGACCACGCCCGCAGTGATTTATCGCGAGGTGGCGTTAATATCATTGCATTTTTGGGTAAATTCGCATTAAGCCATACACCCATTTTTTCGGCATCGGTGCGGGGTGTTTCATAAATTCGCCATTTCGAAGCAAGTATTTGTGTGATTCTTGTTTGGCCTGTTGGATCAAAACCACCTATGATCAGGCTGGATAACGGTAGGAGCCAGGCGGCGATGATTGCATTTCGCCTGCTGATCTGAAGCGAATATGGAAAATGGATTGTATTATTCTCAGGATCGATCTTAACCTCATGTTTTTTCAGGAGATAATCAACGATAAATACAAAGAGATAAGAACCAGCAATGAGACTGATTCCATCCTGAGGGTCGTGAGCAGATATCCACCATAGAGAATAAATCAATGAACCGCCAATCAGTAATTGAAATATCAATTGCATTATATTTGAGCGGACCAAACGCATAAAATTTGGTAGTGTTATAACGAATATTGAAACTGAACAGAGAAAAAACGTGACCCAGTCGTTCCTTAAACCAACGATGATTGAAAACGCAAAGCCTCGGATAAGTCGATTATTGATACTAAAATAGGGAGTTAAAATAGAAGTCAGAATGATCAGTAACAAGCCACGCAGCGGCGTGGCCAGTCTCCATGGTTGGGCGAGTGTAATATTTATATCATGAAAATATTCAATTGCCGGCCATGAAACGAAGAGTCCAAATACAATCATTAATATCCACTGGCTGGCCCGCTGATGCACCTTTTGGGGGACCTTTTCAGGTATCAGCCAAAAAAAATGGATGAATCCTAACGCCAAAAGGCTGAAGGCTGCATACCACTGACTGCTGCGCCAGAGCGATGGCCGCATGTGCTGGGGGCCTTGTATTTCAGTGGCGAGTTGCCAGAAAAGGTCAGGGCTTACGCCGGCTTTCAATACGCTTGACTGGCCGAGATAAAGCCTGGCCCATGGCAACATTGAGAGAAGAAATACTCCAAAGAAAAACAAAACCTTTTCTCTTGGAAATGCAGCAAAAATGAAATTCCATGAAAACAGTCCACACCATAATGCCAGATTCAACAGGCCAAGCCCCGGGTGGATTATCGCGATCAGGCCAGTAATCACCGGGATTTTCCAATAGATTGATTCGTTTGCCTCAAGCCAGCAGGCAAGGGCATACCAGCCGAGTGCAAATGCAATCTGGCGATCAAGCAGATGATCTTCCCAGATGTGATTTGTACCGAGATTACCAGCCTTGCAGAGCACTAAAAGCATCAGAAGGAGCCAGTTGGTCCATTCTGGCAGGTCAGGGAAAACAAGCTCGCGAATACGCCAGACGCTGTAAATGGTTAGAAATGCAGTAATACAGTAAAGTAGAAATAGACTGATCGATAAACCGAAAAGGCTCGATGAAAATTGCAATATACGGAGATAGCCAAGATGCGGATTAAATTTGTCGAATGCCTGAACGAACTGATCCGCCGGAAAGGCCTGCGGGTCAATCATTCGTTCCAGAATCGGCAGCCTGTAGCACTGATCAACCACCCGCGACTCGTAGCCATTGATCGTGATCACAAGCCCGCAGGCAATCAGAAGCTCGACCAGCTTCGTAAATTGCTCATTTCGATAAGATTTCATGAGACCTGATCAACATACTAGCGTTTTGGCTGATCCGACTCCTTCAGAGCGTTTTTCAGCACTTCTGACTTCTGTTGTAGATCATGCACTTCATTGGTAACTTTTTTGGCTTCAGCGGCGACATTCTTTGTCGTCTGAATCAGCTTCTCACCCTTATCCTTGAGTGCATAGAGCCGATCCCATTCCTCTTTGGGAATTTTCAGATTACTAAGAAAATCCTTAGTCGATTCGCCACCCATGCCTTTTTCCTGAATGATCGCGAGCATGGACTTAACCGGCTCAGCGGCAAGAATCTTAGGCACCGGCTCGTATTGACGTGAATAAACCAGCGCCTTGGAATTGATAATATAATTCTTGGCCCAGTCGCGGTGCTCGATTTTTTCAATAGCAAATCGATCGAGTGCGGCTGTGATAAAGGAAGCTACGACAACTGCCTTTGTCAAACCAAAAAGAAAGCCCATCATCGGATCAAATTTGCCAGGGGGCTCAAGCTCTGCCTGAAGGGGGCTTTTTCGCCACCTGCCAACCCGTGCAGCCATCCCTACAATCATGCTGCCCAAGGTGTAAACTGCCAGCCAAGAGCCCCACCAAAGTGCGCGCTGAAGCAATTTTGCATCTTCAATTTTAACATGCTGGCTGACGTAAGGCTCAGCCCGCAGCGCAATCGGTTCGGCGAGATAAAGCCCGGCCACAAGGCAAAAAAGCCGCATGATCTGCACCCAGAATCCATTTCGCCAGCCGCTCACGGCCATTCCCAGTGCGATAAGGCCTAAAGCTATGTCCAGACCCATGTTATGCCACTCCGTCGAACAACGTCTATCGGGCGATTCAGATCAAGACCGTCTCTTTGCCCGAAGTACTATTAAGGGTGATTTCAGATGCACTCTGATCAATACAAATGATTTTGTTAAACGAAAGTTGCAAAAATGACAACCCCAAATTATCGATTTCACTGGATCGTTACAAAATGAGCTGACATTTTTCTCTTGCAGAATCGCGCTTCGATTTATTAGTCTTTGATCCGGTTCAGACTGCATTTTCGCCACTTTCAAATGCGAGAACAACGCAGATGACAAAGCGATGCCCCGGCCGTGTTATCATCGAAAATATCAAGCCTGCTGTGGACGGCGATCGCTTCCCTCTTCCACGAATTCTGGGCGATAGTATCACATATTCGGTCGATCTCTTCGCCGACGGTCACGATTTTCTTGCTGCCGATCTGCTACTAACCGCCCCCGACGGCACTCAGTTTCGATCGCCATTTGAGAGCCTTGGCCCGGGAATCGATCGATTTTCAGCCAAAACTCAAGTGCTTCATCAACTGGGTCAATGGCATGTCCAGATCGAAGCCTGGATTGATGAATTTGCAACATGGGTTCACGAAATTGAAAAGAAACACGAAGCCGGTGTGAATATCGACCTGGAAATGCAGGAAGGGCTGATATTATTACGAAATGCAATCGCAAATGCAGGAGTTGATGTTAAACAGGATCAGGCGGAACTATTGTATTTCATCACAGCCATTTCGAGCAGCGAAATTGCCGATCAGGAGCGAGTGCGACTGGCTCAGGATTTAAACCTGTCTAAACTCATGCGGCTTTATGCTAAACGAATCAATAGTTCGTCACTCGAAAAACATCATTCAATTCGAGTTGATCGCCAGCGGGCGGTTTATGGTGCATGGTATGAGCTATTCCCGCGAAGTGCAGGGCGGGAAAAAGGCCGGCATGGCACTTTTCGGGATGTTATCGCACAACTTGACGATCTGGCTACTCTTGGCTTTCATGTGATCTATCTGCCGCCAATTCATCCGATTGGATTGAAATTTCGCAAAGGCCCGAATAATAGCCTTGAAGCGGGCCCTGGCGACCCCGGCAGCCCATGGGCGATTGGTAATGATATCGGGGGCCATACAGCGATTCATCCGGAATTGGGCACACTGGCAGATTTTCATGAACTGGTGCGAGACGCATCAAGCCGGGGCATGGAAATTGCACTTGATATTGCATTTCAATGTGCGCCTGATCATCCGTGGTTAAAGGAGCATCCAGACTGGTTTAAAATCAGGCCTGATGGCAGTATTCGCTATGCTGAAAACCCGCCAAAGAAATATCAGGATATTCATCCACTGCATTTTGAATGCGACGACTGGCAGAATCTCTGGAATGCCCTTCGCGACGTCTTTATTTATTGGGTCAGGCATGGTGTAAAGGTCTTTCGTGTCGATAACCCGCACACCAAGCCGTTTGCATTTTGGGAATGGTGTCTGGCCGAAGTGCGAAATGTCAGCAGCGACGTCATTTTTCTCTCAGAGGCTTTTACACGGCCCAAGTTGATGAAACGGCTCGCAAAAGCTGGTTTTACACAATCATATACTTATTTTACCTGGCGAAATACTAAAGCCGATATCATCGAATATCTCACGGAATTGACAACGACTGAATGCCGGGAATACCTGCGGCCTAACTTTTTTGCCAATACGCCTGATATACTCAATGCCTTTCTGCAGGAAGGCGGGCCGATTGCATTTCGCATCCGTCTGATTCTCGCGGCTACTCTGGGCGCGACTTATGGCATTTACGGCCCACCGTTTGAAAATTGTATTGGCACGCCAGCCAAGTCGGGCAGTGAAGAATATCTTGATTCTGAGAAATATGAAATCAGGCATTGGAATTTAAATGAGCCAGGGAATCTTCGCCCGCTTGTGCGGCTCGTCAATGAAATCAGGTCGGCCAACCCCGCTCTGCATCAAAATGAAACATTGAAGTTCCACACAATTGATAATCCCAATCTGATTGCCTATTCAAAGATTACCGAAGATCGAGAAAATCGCATTCTGGTGGTGGTCAATTTAAATCCATTCCACACGGAAATCGGCATGCTTGAATTGAAAATAGACTATTTTGATATTTCACCAGAGCGTGACTATTTTGTGCGCGACCTCTTAAGTAGTGATGTTTATCGGTGGAATGGCAATCGACAGTATATTGAAATCTCGCCTGGGCGAACGGCCCACTTATTCGTGATCGAGAAATAATTTGGCCAAATCGATTCATAAACTCAACGAGGAATGAAAAATGAGCACGATTAAAATGGTCGATATTTCGCATCCTGATTTTATCCCATGGCTGGAAGATAAGGCCCTTCCCCGATTTTTCATCAATCAGCGATGGTTTGCAGGTAATTCGGGCATTAAAGAGCCGCGATTACAAGTGCTTGAGCTGGGTGTTTCTGCCAGCGGATTAATTTTGCTGATGGTTGATCATCTGGACGCCGAAAGGGCCGCCTCGCCCTATTTCCTTGCCTTTGTTGCGTCTGTTCAGGATGATTCTCGCCCATCACATCAATGCGTCGGTGTTATTCCCGAATCAATTTCAACAGAAAATCTGATTCTGGTTGATGCTGCGATGCATACGCATGGCCGAAATGAATTATTGTCTCTGGCAGTGGGCGAATTGCAGTTGCAATGGTCGTCAGGGAAGGTTTTTGGCCGCTTGTTTGAAAGCCGTAATATTCAGGCAGCAAAAGCGAGCTGGCGAGGTCTGTCACAAATATCGGGCGCAGATCAGTCAAATACAAGTCTGATTTTTGCAAATCGGGCGATATTGAAACTATTACGCCGCCCTGGTGAAGCAGGATTACCAAACCCCGATGTCGAAATTCCGCTGGCTCTCAGCCTGACGACCGAATTGCCGATTACTCCTCCTGTCATGGGCGTCATTCAGGCCGGGCCTGATGATCGTGCCGTGATGCTTGGCACATTCACTCGCTACCTGCCTGACGCCCGCTGCGGCTGGGAAATGGCACTCGATGCCGCGAACAAGGCGATGGAGAGCGAACCATCGGCGGCGGATGAAATCACAGACGATAATGCCCTGCTTGCCAGAGATCTTGCCATTATTACAGCACAGCTTCATGTTTCGTTGTCTCGAATTGCAGATAACGATGCTTTTACGCCTGTCGCTGTGAAGCCGATTCATCTTGCCGAGCTTGGCCAGAAGATGCTCGAAGATTGCGACAGGGTATTGAAGAAAATACAATCGCTTCGGCTTGATACGTTTGACATGCAAACATTTTCGCAGCTTTATACCCTTCTTGAATTTGAATCGAAAATGAAAAAAGTCTTTCAGCGTCTGATTGACGTTGGTGGTCAAGACGACTGTACGATTTATTTTAATATTCGTGTGCATGGCGACTATCATTTGGGGCAGGTGCTGCATGACCCGAAATCAGGCTGGCAGGTGATTGATTTTGAAGGTGAACCAGACCGACCGATGGCCGATCGGCGAAAGAAAAACTGTGCATTGAAGGATTTGGCCGGGATGGTCCGGTCGTTTGATTATGCTCATGCGGTGGCCTGCGACCGGGCCTCAGCTGACGAAGAGGGCCGACGACGGGCTCGGCGATGGCGAGATCAGTTAATATCAATTTTCAGCAACACTTATCTGGCAATGGCCGGTGATGTGGAAAATGAGATTTTTCCCCTCTTGCCGCCGGCATATCAACTGCGTTATCAGCTGCTCGATGCTTATGTACTGGAAAAAAATCTCTATGAGCTGGCTTATGAAATAGACCATCGACCGAGCTGGGTTCATGTGCCGCTGAGCTCACTTGTCGAGTGGTTTCAAGAAATGTCATAAGTGTATATTTATCAATGGCTTGTCAGTGTTGGTCCGGCCTTTTTTTTAACTCGGGGATATGGCAATAGTGATATGCAGGATGTTATTTTAAGGCACTAAAGTCGAGCCCTCCGGACGATTAGCGGATCCATTGGGCCGGCCGAATTTTCCCGGGATCATGTCAATATGAAGATTCACGAGTATCAAGCCAAGGAATTGATGCGGGCTGCTGGGGTGGCCACGCCGGACGGAATTGTGATTTCAACGCCAGAGGAAGCATTTGAGGCGTTTAACAAGCTGGGTGCGCCGCTTCAGGTGGTCAAGGCCCAGGTGCATGCTGGTGGGCGTGGTAAGGGGATCGCTGTTGGCCCGGAAGAAAACCGAGCTGAGGCCCTGGAAGTGGCTTCTGGCAAGCGTGAACGCAAGCCGGGCATGGCCAGGGGTGTGCAGCTGGTGAAATCAGCCGATGAGGCCAAAGCCGCTGCCGCAAGCTTGCTGGGCAAGACGCTGGTCACATATCAAACGGGTGAAGTCGGCTCGAAAATCAACAAGGTGCTGGTGACCGTGGGCCACGATATCGCCAAAGAGCTTTATCTTGGCCTGGCGATCGACCGGGCTCTGCAGTGCCTGGTGCTCATGGCATCGACTGAGGGTGGTGTTGAGATCGAGAAGGTCGCTCACGAGACGCCCGAAAAGATCCATCGCGAACCAATTGATATTGGTGTCGGTCTGGCTGATTTTCAGGGCCGGAAGGTGGCTAAGGCGATTGGGCTTGAAGGCAAGACGGCCGCCAAGGGAGCCGCACTCGTCAAGTCGCTGGTGAAGCTGGCGATTGAGAAGGATGCATCTCTGATTGAGATTAATCCATTGATTGTGACGGACAAAGGCGAGGTCATGGCCCTTGACGGCAAAATGAATTTTGACGACAACGCAATGTTTCGTCACCCTGACATTGACGCGATGATCGATGTGGATGAAGAAGACCCTGCCGAGCTGAGGGCGGGGAAGTCGGGCCTGTCGTATGTCAATCTGGATGGCGACATTGCGTGCCTTGTCAACGGTGCTGGCCTGGCCATGTCAACCATGGACCTGATCAAGCATCACGGCGGCGAGCCTGCGAATTTTCTGGATGTCGGCGGCGGTGCCAATAAAGATCAGGTGCTGGAAGGCTTCCGCATCCTGCTGGCCGAGCCACGCGTCAAAGCTGTGCTGGTCAATATTTTCGGCGGTATCATGCAGTGCGACATCATCGCCGCCGCAATTCTGGCGGCATACGACGAGATTGACTTCCGCGTGCCGCTGGTGGTTCGGCTGGAAGGTACAAATGTCGAAAAGGGCATGGAGATGCTCTCGCAAAGCGGCCGGCCTATTATTGTGGCCAAGGGCCTGACCGACGCTGCCCAGAAAGTGGTCGCGGCGGCGAAGGGTAAATGAAATAACAAGGTGATGCCCGGCTTCGAATGAATTGCAATCGGCCGGGCCTGTATTCCAAGAATCAACAACAAAATAAGAGACTAATCAATATGAGTATTCTGGTTAATAAGAACACTCGCCTGATCTGCCAGGGGATCACCGGCAAGGCGGGCGAATTCCATTCAACCCAGTGCAAAGCCTACGGCACAAATCTCGTTGGCGGGGTGACGCCGGGGCGATCTGGTCAAACGGCTGTCGGCGTGCCTGTGTTTGACACCTGTGCTGAAGCAGTGGCCCAAACTGGTGCGAATGCGACAATGATCTTTGTGCCGCCACCTTTTGCAGCCGATTCAATTATGGAAGCGGCCGATGCAGGCATTGAGCTGATTATTGCCATTACGGAAGGAATTCCGGTCGTTGATATGGTTCGTGCCGTGGCTTATTTGAAAGCTCATCGGCCGAATGTGCGGCTCATAGGGCCAAACTGCCCCGGGGTCATCACGCCAGGCGAATGTAAAATCGGCATTATGCCAGGCTATATTCACAAGCCGGGTAGTGTGGGTGTGGTAAGCCGCTCTGGCACATTGACTTATGAAGCTGTCTGGCAGTTGACAAATCTCGGCATTGGTCAGAGCACCTGTGTGGGCATCGGCGGCGACCCGGTGAATGGCACCAGTTTTTCTGACGTGCTGAAGATGTTTCAGGCCGATCCGAACACGGAAGCGATCATGATGATGGGCGAAATCGGCGGAAACGCCGAAGAGCAGGCCGCCCAGCTCAAAAAAGACGGCGTGATCACCAAGCCGATGGCCGCTTTTATCGCTGGCCAGACGGCTCCGCCCGGTAAACGTATGGGCCACGCTGGTGCGATTATTTCAGGGGGTTCGGGGGCAGCGTCCGACAAGATCGCCGCCCTCGAGTCGGCGGGAATTCTCGTAGCAAAGTCGCCTGCTGATATGGGTGTCACCCTGCAAAAAGCCATGAAGGGCTAATTGCAATTTCAGGTCTTATCACCAAAAGCGGCAGCGGGAATTAATCCTTCTGCCGCTTTCATATTTTTTTCATTTAGTTTTGGATCATTTTGCCGGCGATTTGGCCTTGAGCGAAACAAGGTAGGCGACAAGGTCGCGAAGCTCGCGCATAGTCATTTTATTGCCAAGCTTTTCGGGCATGAGCGAGGCCCCATTTTTCTGCTCGTCGATTGCATTTTTATCAATCGTCATTGATTTGCCTTCAGCGGTTTTGATGACCAGTCGAGCAGGAAATTCTTCCTGTATTAAACCAGTGATAACTGTACCATCACGCAGGGCAACAACCACTGACTCAAAACCTTTAGCCAGGGTGGCATTTGGCTCGACAATCGACTGTAAGATCTCTCGTGGCAAAAGACGCGTGCCAACATCGTCAAGCGCGGGGCCAACACGATCGGCGGCATTGGCGGGCTGATGACAACGCACGCAAGATAGGTCGGTGCGATTCATGAAAATCTGCTTGCCCGCCTCCGCATTGCCACCGGCCATCGCATTATTCCACCGAGCCAGTACATCTTTCACTGCCTGCAATTTATTGTAAGTGTCGAGCCTGTTACGCAGGTTTCGACCTGCTTTGGCCAGCTCATCGGCTGATTCTCGTACTTCCAGATGCAACTCCGGCGGGAGTTTTCCTTCAGTCAGTTGATCAACCAGCGCCGTCATGATTTTAAGCGATTCAGCGTCTTCATGATGGCCCAGCAGGCGAATGGCTCTCTGCTTTTCATTGATACGGCCATCGGCAAGCACTGATCTGACAACACTCAGGCGATCTTTCTCACCAAGGGCATCAAGTAGTTCGATCGCTTTGAGTTTCAACTCGATGTGATCACTCCGAAGGGACTTGTTGACCATCTCCGCAGAACTGCCGGAGCCTGACTTTACAAGCAGCTCAAGTGATTTTGACTGAATCTTCGGGTCGAATCCGGCATTGCCAATTATGGAAATATAATTGGGTTGAAACGCGCTTGGGCCATTCTTTTCCAGAAAATTCAGGCAGGCCAGTTGAACTGGGACCGGCTGTGAAGTTGTTAAGAACTGATTGATTTTCTCGGCAAATTGCAATTCTGCCGCATTAAGTTCGCGTCCATCCGCAGCAATAGGGTTAAAAAGACCCTGAACGGAGTCAAATTGAGAAGGTTTGGACCACTGGGCCAGTGTATTAATCGTCTCAACACGCAAACTCTCAGTAAATCGGGCATCGAGCGCAAATGCGATCAGGCGGGAAGCACTGGCCGCATCGCCCACTCGCAGGTTGGCCTGAATCCAGCGACGCAGGAAGGCATCGCGATTGAAATCCGACCAGACTGGTTTTAATGTCTCAGCCGGGTTAAAACTGGCAAGTTTTGAATTGCTATCGGGAATTCGTTCTTCGTAAATCGCCCGGGCCGCATCAGTGGCAATAAGCGGCGAATTATCCTCAAGAAATGCGGCAACCGCATTATTTTTCTGTTTGCGAAGTGCTAGTAAAGCCAACCGCCGGACGGCTTCTGAATTTGCAATTTTCTGTGAAACGAGATCGTTCTGGCTGGCAGAAGCGGCAAGGGCCGATGCGAGGCCATGACGGAGCCACGGATCAAGGTCGTTTTTTGCCTCGGTCAGCCGTAAAAGGTGCGGTATCGCCACCTTCGTCGGGGCATCCGCCAGGGCCAGAGCCGCCCAGAGCTTTACGCGATCATCCGCATCATTCAAAAGGCCGATCAGGCTTTCGGCGGTGCCGGGCGGTTTAGATTCGCCAATGACGCGAGCGAGAGTGGCCCGGAATTCGGGGTCGGGGTCAGCATGCCAGCCAGAATATTGCTCAGGAAATGGAATTTGATGATGCCGCTGAAGCTGCGCCAGGCCCCAGAGTGATGTAATGCGGGCCAGTGTGCTGCTCGACCGATTAATGCAATTGAGAAAAATATCAGTTGCAATCTTACCCCGTTTAACGAGCTCAAACTGGCCATGCCGCCGCACTCGCATATCCGGGTGCTCAAGCCATGCGGCAAGTGATTCCGTCGAAGCGGTAGCCGGGTTTGATTTCAATATGGCGGCGGTGCTTTGGGCAAGCAGGTCATTTTTCAGGCCCGGCGTTTCAACCCGGTAAAGAGCACCGCTGCTGGAAGGAGCGATTCCTCCCGTCCAGGTCGTCAGCAACACGGCACCATCGGGGGCAAAATCAACATCGTTGGCAGGGGTTCGCCAAAGAAACTTGCCGGGCGTTTTCATTTCATAGCCCGATCCACTGCGGCGCACGGAGACTGAATAAATGCCGCCGCCATCGCCCAGATAGTCGCAGACGAGAAACTGGCCGGTATATTGAGTGGAAAGGCCGGTGCCGGGATGGGCCACCACACCTGATGGGCCCTGAGCCAGGTTTGCCACGGGCGGTACGATGTGGCCGGCTTGTTCGGGATGGGCTGGATACCAGATCTTTTCGGATGTCCACGCACCCAGCGCCACGGGCGTATTAAGATGCTGATAACCAATGCGCCAGCCGCTGTCGCCGCCGGGCAGAACCCAGACCCAGCGGGCACGGTCGCCACGGTCGGCATTGTTGTCACATGTCCAGAGATTACCAAGGGCGTCAAAAGCGAGTTCCTGCGGATTTCTCAGGCCTCTGGCGAAGAGTTCCAGATTTGATCCGTCGGCCTCGCAGCGAAAAACGCCGCCGGTATCGGGCAGGTCGATCAGCAGTTTGCCATCTTTTTCAATGCGGGCGCCGCGGTCGCCAAGGCTGAAATACAATCGGCCGTCGGGGCCCCAGCAAAGGCCATGCAGATCGTGGCCAAGATAGCCCAGCCGCACTCCAAAACCAGTATGCAGAGCCTTTCGGCCGCTGTTTTCTCGCTGATTTGCGCCCGAGAGTTCCCAGAGGCTCGGTATGTTGGTCACATAAACTATCTCACGCGTGGCAAGCAGGCCGGCGATGGTGCCATCAAGCAGATCATTGAAACCATCGGCGAAGATGGATGAATTCTGATATACGCCGCTTGAATCAGGGTTTTCCAGCAGTCTCACGCGCTCAGGAGCCTT
>JBILGL010000431.1:0-4296 GCA_044351075.1 Isosphaeraceae bacterium
GCCAATAATAATTTTGCCGCATGAGATATCCTCGATCATTCTAACGATTGATTCATGATTTATTTTTTCAGATATCTGCATTAAATCACCTGCCAGTAAGACATTTGGGAGCAATCAGATTATTTTGCAATATTACAGAAGTCAGTACCAGAACTAAAACACATCTCAAATACAACGTGCCGTTATTACGGCAAGTTGTCTGGTAATGAATCACTTGCATTTCGATGATCAAAATGCAATCTCAACGCGTCAGTGATTTGTACTGAATGCGATGGGGCTGGTCGGCTTCAAGGCCAAGGCGGGCCCGACGCTGCTCTTCATAAACCTGATAATTGCCTTCGCACCAGACGACCTGACTGTCGCCTTCAAAAGCCAGAATATGCGTGGCAATACGATCCAGAAACCAGCGGTCGTGGCTGATCACCACCGCGCAGCCACCAAATTCGACCAGAGCGTCTTCCAGAGCACGCAGCGTGTCCACGTCAAGGTCGTTGGTCGGTTCGTCAAGCAGCAGCAGATTGCCGCCCGATTTGAGGAGCTTGGCCAGATGGACGCGATTACGCTCGCCGCCAGAGAGTTTGCCGACCGGCTTTTCCTGATCCGGGCCCTTGAAATTGAAATTGGCCACATAAGCCCGGCCCGGTATTTTACGTTTGCCAAGCTGGACTTGATCAAGACCGCCGGTGATCTCCTGAAATACCGTATTTTCGCCGTTCAGCGTGTCTCGCGATTGATCCACATAAGAGACCTGCACAGTCGGGCCGACACGCAATTCGCCATTATCGGGCTTTTCCTGACCGACGATCATGCGGAAAAGCGTGGTTTTACCCGCGCCATTGGGGCCGATCACGCCCACTATGCCGCCTGGCGGCAGGCGAAAGCTCATGTTTTCAAAGAGAAGGCGATCACCGAAGGCCTTGGAAACGCCCTTGGCCTCGACAACAAGGTCGCCCAGATGCTGCCCGGGCGGGATGTAGATAGTCAGCTGCTCATCACGTTTATCGTTTTCCTGTGAGGCAAGCTGTTCATAGCGTTTCATACGGGCCTGATTTTTGGCCTGGCGGGCCCGGGGCGACATGCGCACCCATTCCAGCTCTCGTTCAAGTGTCTTCTGCCGGGCATCGGCAGCCCGTTCTTCCTGCTTCAGCCGAGCCTGTTTCTGCTCCAGCCAGCTTGAGTAGTTGCCTTCCCATGGGATGCCCTGGCCGCGGTCAAGCTCGAGAATCCAGCGGGCGACATTATCGAGGAAATAGCGGTCGTGGGTGACGGCGACAACGGTGCCGGGGAATTCGGCCAGGTGACGTTCGAGCCAGGCGACGCTTTCAGCGTCGAGGTGGTTCGTCGGCTCGTCGAGCAGGAGAATGTCGGGGCGTTCGAGCAGGGTTTTACAAAGAGCAACACGGCGTCGCTCACCGCCGGATAGTCTGTTGACGTCGGCATCGCCGGGCGGGAGGCGCATGGCGTCCATGGCGATTTCAAGGGTGCGGTCAAGCTCCCACGCATTGGTGGCATCGATGGCGTCCTGCACACGGCCCTGCTCTTCAAGGAGTTTATCCATCTCTTCCGAGCTGATCGGCTCGCAGAATCGGGCATTAATCTGTTCATAGCGGGTGAGCAGGGCGCGGATGTGGGCAACGGCTTTTTCAACGTTACCCCGGACGTCGAGCGTGGCGTCGAGCGTCGGTTCCTGCGGCACGAAGCCGATACGGGTGCCATTGGCGGGGCGGGCGGTGCCGAGGAAGTCTTTATCGACGCCGCCCATGATGCGCAGGAGGGTCGATTTACCGGCCCCATTGTTGCCAAGCACGCCGATTTTGGCCCCCGGATAGAACGAAAGCCAGATATTTTTGAGGATTTCCTTCTTATTGACGACCTTGCTGAGCTGTTCGATCTGAAAAATGTACTGTGGAGGCATGATTTCCTGTGGCCTGATTCGCCGAAAGATGGAAGAACGGTGTCGGGGGGGTGAATCGCTTCAAAAAAGCCGAATCGCCATTCACCTTAAATTGATTATACCAGAATGATGCAGGGTGGGGAAATTGGATTTGTCGAAGATGAACCTGGGCTTTATGGAGATGCTTGAGCGATTAATTACTACAGATGCAATGGATCGATGACTGATGAAGATATAGGGCCAGAAATATGAAGAAAACTATGAATTGAAATACAATTTTCGATTTGTCTTGATCAGATTAAAATCAATTTGCAATATTTTTCAGGTATTCAAAATAACATTAAGTCCATGAAAAAATGATGATTCAGCAGTGAAGCCAGAAACTCTTTTACCCTTAGAATAAAAATGTTAAAATAATTTTAACAAACCTTCCGAGGGCTACGGTTCTTAAGTAGCCTGGCATTTGATCGTAGAGATTGCCTGAAAATGTTTCGAGTCTGGCCTTTATTCCATGTGATTATCGTTGCCGCGATGATGGCCTGGCCGGGTATTACCCATCAGGCATCGGGGCAGGAATCGCCTGAAAAAAAGGCGGATGGGCTGCCTGTGAAAACACCCCAGGTGCTTTGGATGTCTTACTATCGCGGCCCTGGCACGACCGACCGCGACCTGGGGCCGAAGGTGTGTGATGGCGACCCTGAGACCGAGTGGAAAGCCACGGGGCTGACACGCACGAACCTTGGCCCGCCTTTTGAATTTGTACTTGAAACGCTGGACGGCCAGCCGCGTGACTTTGCCGGTGTCAGAATATTATCGGCATCGGTCGCTTCGGCTCGACGGCTGTCAGACTTTGAAATACTTGCGGAGTCGAAGCCCGGGTCGGGTGAGTATGACCGGTTGATTTATCGCGGCCAGCAGACAATCGATGAGAAACCGCAGTCGCACTTATTCGAACAGCCCGTAAACAGCCATCGCCTGAAGTGGATCATGACATCAAACCACGGCGACCGCAACGAATTTCGAGTCAATGAAATCTGGCCAATTCTTGATGCCGCTCAAACTGCCCAGAGTGGCTCGGCGGCGGCTGATCGGCCCGGTCTGCCGGTGCTGCCATTACCGAAAATCGACTCGAAGGCTGCTGCTAAATATGTTTATCAGCCATTAAGGAAGCTTATCCCGCCTGATCTGACAGATGAAAAGGGAGTAAAACTGGGGCCGATTGATGCCTGGCTAATGCGAGATTTGAAGAAAAATGGCCTGAGTTTCGCTGAGTCAGCCGACGATGTGACATTAATCAGGCGACTGTCGTACAACCTGACCGGCCTGCCGCCAAAAATCCAAGATATTGAACGATATCGAGCGAATCCAACGCCCGTCTCGTATGCCAAACTGGTTGATCAGTATTTAGAGAGTCAGGCGTATGGCGAAAATCAGGCTCGTTACTGGCTGGATGTTGTGCGATATGCCGACACCGACGGCTATGCGGCCGATGGCCAGCGGCCGGATGCCTGGCGCTATCGCGACTATGTGATTAAAGCGTTTAACGATGACCGGCCGTATGACCGTTTTTTGACTGAACAGCTTGCGGCTGATGAACTTGAGAAGCGGTCGCCTGAGATCTTGCCTGCTCTGGGCTTTGCTCGACTGGGGCCATTTCGGACTAATTCCGGCAATCAGAATCTGGAACGCAATCGGCAGGAGTTGGTGACCGAGATGGTGGCCAACACAAGCCTGACTTTTTTGGGGCTGACGATTGGCTGCGCCCGCTGCCACGACCATAAAATCGACCCGATTCCGCAGTCTGACTATTACCGATTCGCCGCTTATTTTGCAGCGACCGAGCCGGCTTTGCTGCCACTGGCCAGCCCTGAGGAAGAAGCGAGGCATGAAGCAAAAACACAAGCGATCCGGCGGCAGATGGAGCCTTTTGAAGCAAAGATCAGCGCGATTCGGCAGGAAGCTTCAAACCGCCTTCGCCAGCAGCGGCAGGAGAAACTGGAGCCAGCCACAAGGCTTGCACTGGCAAAGCCTTATGACCAGCGAACGGACGCTGAGGTGGCTTTGGTGAAGGTGGTTGAGCTGGAGCTGGAACCGAAGGAAGCGGAGATCACGGCCGCACTCACGGCAGAAGAAAAAGCGGCGATTGCCGCCGAAGAGAAAGAGCTGGCGAAGCTGCGTCGAAACAGGCCCGAGCCACTGCCGCAGGCCTGGGGAATTAAGGATGCTGGCCCGCTGGCACCGGCGACTTTTGTTTTGCACCGTGGACAGGTGGAACAAAAAAGCGGCATAGTTGAGCCGCGCGTGCCTGCTGCTTTTAAAACCGCCGAATTAAGCGACACGAAAGCGGGAAAAAGTTCCGGAGACGACACCACTGGGCGGCGGCTGGCACTTGCTCGATGGAT
>JBILGL010000048.1:0-13869 GCA_044351075.1 Isosphaeraceae bacterium
TCAGGATACTTCGCCCAATGCTCTGCGCGGCATAGAAATTTGCGAAAGTCGAGAAGAATAGTGACTTTAAGAAAAAAGCACCATTTTTGGTGTAAGGCTGAAAATGACTTCGAAGAAAAATTCAAAACTCTGATTGGAATTAATGGTAACTTTTTTATTTGAGTGAATAATGTAAAAATGGATTGATCTGACAAGTTGAGTGTCAAATTTTTTGCTTTTTTTAATAAAAATGTAAAAAACGACTTGCAATTATTTCATAAATTGATTGAAATACACTTTCGTTGGGCAAGTCGTATTTCCAAAACAACACCCGGTAAGAGAGACTCCTACAGATGGGAAGACCTAAAGGAAGCAGATCAGCAGCAACGGGAAAGTTAGCTGCCGCGGATAAGAAATCTCGAGGCAAACGCTACTCGGGTGAGGAGAAAACAAAAATCCTGAATCAAGCATTATCTGAAATTTCTCAGGGCGGGCAAATTACTAAAATTGCTGAGAAATTAGGAGTAACTTTTTTCACATTAAAATCGTGGCTCGGCGAAAGCGGTCAAGATGTCAAATCTGTGAAAAAGCCAAGGGGCAGAAAGAGTGGTCGCCCCAAGAAAGCCCGTCAAAGTGCTTCAAAAGAGGTCGTGAATTCTGTTGTCTCGGAAACGCCTGCAAAACGTGGTCGTAAACCGAAGGCTGCTGCTATTGCGGGTGATCAGTCCAGTTCAAAATTAAAATCTTTGGAGATGAAACTGGAAGATCTTGCCGCTCGTTACAAAAACCTCGCTCATGCATACGGCGAGCTGATTGCCAAAGTGGGTTCTCCCAAACTCTGATTGCCGCTTTTGAACATTAAAAACTAACTGGAAATCTATCGTTAGATTTCCGGTTAGTTTTTTTATCAGTTGATTTTTTTCTTCAATTAGGATGGTTGTTAAATTGTTGTTCCAGATGTATATTAATTAACTTACCAGGCTCTCATGTATCGTACTCAATATGCTCAGAGAGTAAATGTCGTCTCGACCTCGAAATTATTCGAGTAAGTCAATTTGGAATAAATAGTCCGTATTTAACTAGTCGGCTTTGCAATCTCATGGAAACTGCCCAGGAAAGCCGCACCAGTAAAGCAATCTATAACTATTTAAGTTCGATTGGATTAACCGCTGTTACATTCCTGACAGCAATTATATCCTCCCGAATTATTCTTAGACAGATTGGGGATGAGCGCTTTGGCGCATTCAGGACACTTTTTGAACTTTTCAGCTTTCTCAATCTGATTGATATTGGAATATCATCAAGCATCCGTCCATTGTTGGCGAAGGCAATGGGAAAGGGGGAAATTTCTGAAATTCACCGAATCATGAGATTTGCATATCGGATTTGTATGAATGCGATGGTAATTTATTTAATCTGCGGTTTGATGATTAGTTTTTTTTCTTATCGAATTATCCCGGTTTCAGCAGCACTGACAACAGATTTGAAAATAGCAAGCATTGTTTTCACAACTGGAATGATAAATCTACTTGTATGTCCAAATCGATGTCTTTGTGAAACATTTCAAAAACTATCAATTGTAAACAAACTCCTGATCAGCCAATCAATTGCCATAACACTTTCATCCGTTGCAATTACTTATTTTTTCCCAGAATGGGGTATTTCAGTATTAACGATCTGCCTGACATTCTGGGTATTTATTTTCAACTTATTGCTATTTTCAAAGACTCGTAAACTGTCAAACGAATTAATTGGCAGGAATAATGAAACTGTAATTACAAATATTTCAACTCGAGAACTCTTAAGGCATGGAAGAGATAATTTTATTCTGATGCTTGCAGGTCGAGCTTCATTACAATCCAATAATCTGATTGTTGGCTATTTTTATGGCCAGTCTGATGTCACGAAACTTTATGCAACTCAACGACTTTTTGATGTCATACAAAATCAGCTCTTTTCGATTGGGAACGCATGCTGGGCTGCACTTGCACAAATCTATCACCAAAATCTGACAGAATTATTTAAGACCAGAGTACAGCAACTTTTCCAAGTTATTATGGTCATTGGTATCTCTGTTGTCATTCCAGTATTATTTCAAAATCAGAAGTTTATCAATATCTGGCTTGGGGGTAATCGCTATGGTGGCGATTTCCTAACAATCGCATTGGCATTTTTGACAATTGGCCTCGGGTTCACGGTTTTCAGCACCTGGTGTCTTATGAGCACTGGGCATCTGCAATCAATTCTTCGTCTATCAATAATAACCGCAATTCTGGATGTTTCCGCGACATTCTTTTTTACTTCAAAGATCGGATTAATTGGTCCCATTCTCGGTTCAAGTTTAGTGCTGTATTCAATAGCCATCCCATGGCATCTTTACTTATTACAAAAACATTTTGAAATTCGGTGGAAATCTATCTGTTTCGAATTAATCATACCCATTATCTCCATCCCGATTTTCATCGCATTTAACATACTAATTAACTCATGGTTTAAGCCTTTATCTCTTGTTGGTCTGGCTCAACTCATCGTGTGGCCAGCTATTACATATCAGATTATCATGGGCATTTTAATTATAAGTCGTGATGATTGGAGAAAGATCCGTAAAAAGATCTGGCCAATGAAAAATAGTTAAAACTGCCCAATTTATCTTTTTTAACAGAAGGCCGTGGTACTGGCAGTTAGCATAATTTGATAAACACCAGATACGATCTCGTCAACGAACAACTTTTCAATTCTGGATTTATTTGGTATCGCGACTCCAAATTGATTTCCTGTCAAGTATCGTGTCAAGTTCGTCATGGTCTGGAGTACAATTTCACTCCGATTTGGTAAAAAGGTTCTCATGGTAATACGTATCGAAAACTGCATTTGAAAGAGATCTATCGAAGAAGTGGAGTTAGCTGAAGCCAAAACTGGCATCGAGTTGACCTGTATCGGTATAATCTCGGCAACAATATTTTCATTAGTGGGTGGATCCGATGGAAATTTTGTATCCGTGTAAATGACTACCGAATTGGCATTTAGTGTTGTTTTTATTCCATCCGCTATGTTTTGAAGAATAATCATAAATGTATTACCTGAATTACCATTGTTACTTGAATTGTTGGCAGTTAACCCATAAATAGTGGTCAAAAAATAATCGATTGGAAAATAAGTCGCAGACATTTCAGACCTGACTTCTGTTTTTTGTTCAAGCGGTGAAACAATTCATGGAAATATCGCAATCAAGATTGATGAATCAGATTACGATGGGATATTCAAAGTAACACTCGTACGATTGCCCAGCGCATCGGTCGTTGCCAGAATCCTGGTCAGGGTCGAATTACCGCCACGAATCTGAATCTGGCCACTTCCTGCACCTGAGATTACACCAGCTGTTGCCGCCAGAATCGGCGAGATCGCCTGACGAAGATTAATTCCCGACTCAATGCTGATTGAATCCAGCCCAGCCGAAGCCAAACTGTATCCGGACTTATCCTGATTGATACCAACTGTTACTGGATTTGTGACGGACTGCACCGGACCACCAGCAAAAGTTGACCTCGTTGAGATCGCTACATCAATATTATCCTTCAGAAGTTTACCAATACTACCGGAAACAACGATTGAACTTGTTGGAAAATCCAGTAGTGTTTTTGATACTGAAGCGCTGATACTCTCGATATTTCCTGAAGTCAAACTGTAACCAGTTTTATCCTGGTTTATACCAACTGTTACTGGATTCGTGACGGACTGTACCGGACCACCGGCAAAAGTTGACCGAGTTGAGATAGCAACGTCGATGTTGTCTCTCACCAGCTTGCCAATGCTTCCGGTTGTTGTGGCACCAGAGACACTGTAATCCCAAACCCCTTTGGCAACAGCATTGATATCAACTGATGTGCCGCTGCCACCACCACCTGTAACGACTGAATTGTCATCTCCACTGATCATCTGTGTGCGCATCAGACCCAGCACTGAATTATTAAATTCAAGATTATGCACGCAAATAGCGTAATTACCATTGGAAAACTGTGTTACAGGTGTATTTGTCAAAGTCGTTTTGTAGGTACCGGAGTATGGGCTTGAACTTTCAGTTAGGTTTCCAATAGGAGTTATCGGAGACAGTTTGAAAGTCATATCGCTTTGGTCCAGATAATATCCATCAGCCAGACGCTCGATTGAAAAACCCAATCTTGCACCAGAATTATGTTGAAAGCGGATTCTCAGAGGCATTTTTTTCCCTTTTCTATTATCTTTTTCAATTCTCTTAAATCGTTAACAATATTGAATTTCAAATTTGAATCTGTAATCCCTGGGGCATAAAACAAGGAGCAGATTCGCCGGCTTTGACACTTACCGTTCGATTCAGTGGACCACTGGCCCAAATATTTCCGCCAGTTGCAGCATCGGAAATGAAAAACCAATCGAAATCACCCCAGTCAGTGGTTGGAGCTGGAAAGCTGATTGGAATCGAATTTGACCATGTCGAACCAAATTCATCATGCATCCTAAAATTATTCCAACCAAGTGGCACGGCCACCCTTGCATAACCACCTGTTGTAATTTCAGTAACGCCAGTACCATCAGTAAGAACTGGTGTCTTGGAGAGACCGATAAAGAAAGTGGTTGGCTTGCTCAAGGTAATATTTCCAAACAGGTAATCAAGAATCCTATTGGTGGCCAGAATTGACCAGCTTCCATCGCGCTGGGCAAGACCAAACTTTAGATTTCCAACAGGAACCGTCAACGTTTCGTCGTTGAAAAAGAGAGGTTTCTGATTTTGAAACCGACCGGAAAAGACAGAATTGACGGTCGATGGATTCCAATTGATGTCACCAAGATTCAAAAAGAATGATGCCGGCCGTAATCTGAAGTTTGTTGAATGAAGCTTCCGATTCGAATTAAACTGATTGAGAATAATCTGTTGTTTATTGGTCTTTATTCCGCCAGTTGCCGAGTTCCATAGATTGGAATTGTTATCCAGATTTGCCGATTTCCTGTGCCCATCCTGATGTGTCATTGAACGATGAGTTAACACCGGATCGATAATCATGCCGAATTTATCGCGTGCAAGACCTGGTCCACCATTGAGAATGTGCTCCAGGATTCGCCATGATGCGAAATCGACCGTGGTTCCAAACTTCGTTAATGAAGTGGGTAACTGTGGATGCTTCGCTGAAACTTCGGCAAACAGGTTGGCAAAAATATTTCCAGAAAGTACATTTTTCCGTCGTGAATTTCGAAACGTTGATGGTGTCCAGAGAGGTGGACTGGCAGTTCCCTCAAAGCCATTTCGATCACAATTCCAACCAGCGACTCCACCCTCTGCCTGATTTGCCACGACAATATCATGCGAACCTTTGGACCAGCCGCCCATGTTTGGTGGGGATGAAAGGTCACGATGAATACTGCGAACTTTAGTTGTGATGACATTTGGGCTTGGCACCACATCTACGACTGAATCGGCGCACCACCAGCGATATGTATTGAATGAACCGACCCAGTCACGGCCTTTGACTCGAACAAGAGGCCCTTCACAGACAAAACTGCATGAGTCAAATTCGACAAATCCAGGGAAATTGACAGTGACTGAAAGCGGCCACGGATCATCCAGATGAATGACCGGTACACCACTGCTGTTTCCGATGGAAACCAGTTTCATGTGGAGACCGTTGTTGGAAACGTCTGTTCCTTTTTGAAGATAGAAGTAAGAGATCCGTGGTGATGTGCGTGTGCCCTCTGTATCGATCATGAAATTTTCGAAACGGTGCCCAGCGCCCAAAGATAAACCGCTATATCCGAGAAAAAACGCTTCAGCTGTTTCTTCAAAATCATCCGTCATGCCGTTTTCCCAGTGCGAACCGCAACCCACCAAGCGAATTGCCGAACGACCGATGGCACCAAATGTAATATTTTTGGCAAAAATTCCACTTTGATTTACGCCAAAAAAGCCGTTGCCCTTCCCAAGCAACCTACAGTTTGTCATGAAGAGGGGATAACTGATGAATGCATTTAAAGAACCGATGCCATTAAAAAAGCCACGAGTGACTGTCACGTTTTCAATATTGGCATGAAGATATGGCCCCATTGTAATGCCATCAGACTGATAAAATCCATCAACTCCCACAATGCAGAAATTTTTAAGATTAATACCAGAAATCGCTTTAGGGCCACCGCCAACGGGCACGAGCATTCCAAACCCACGCCCTCCCTCATCATTATGCGTCATCAAATCACAGCCAGTTCCCTCAGAAACATAAAGGCGTGCCAGCGAATCTTTTTTGGGAGAAAACTGAATGACATCTGCGTCATTTATAGCGGTACCATCAATTTTTGCCAGAGATTGCCCAACACCTCTGTTCGAGTACCGTAAAGAAGGGCATACTTTAACTGCCAGGACTGAGAAATCAGATGCCGGTGCCTGGAAATATTCATTCGCAGCGCTGCTTCGATTCCTGGAGCCAATTGTAAATTCAGAATATTCCCAGCGAGCAAAGCTATTATATTTGTTAAACAAATCTGATGATGGTATCGATGAATCATCAAAGGTGACGGTATATGCAACTTGTACACGATCCACGAAAACAGAGATCTGTCGAAGATCCCAATCAATCTGAACAACGATTCTGTGCAGACCTTTTGTCTGTGGCTGCGCAAAGCGGATTTTTGCGACAGCCTTGTTCATTAAAGTATCGTCCGTTAAAGACATACAAAAATGAAATTCCGTCGAGTTTCCAGACATCAACCACGGATCTGGATTACTCCATTCGCCCATTCCCGCAATGCCTCCTTCAAGCACACGGTCGTGCGAAAAAGTGATAAATTCAAAAGTCGCCTGCTTGCGAGACTCCCAGCCCTGGACTGCACCAGTGGCTAGAAAGTTGCCTGGAAAGATGCCTTTAACCATGTTTCGAGGACGGATCCCGTAAAACTGGTTAGGTGCAATCAGTGCATCGATTGGGGGAACGCCGGAAGCACCAGCTTTCAGATCGCCATTAGCAGTAAATCGATAAAGATCAACTTTATAACGATTCTCAAATATAAAATTATTTGAAGAGTCCCGGGCTGGAACAGTTTGACCTGTATCACTGTCCACATAATTTGGCTGGCTGTACCAAAATCTGGGATGCCGAGTGAACATAACAGCGGGACCCCAGGTTCTCAAATAGGTGGAGTTTTCTCCATCCCCTTCAATAGTGACATGGTCTTCATTAATAAAAAGAGGCTTTTCAAGCCACCAATAATTGGGCCAACTGTTACTTGCTGGAATATAGACTGTTCCACCGTTTTTGGAACAAACATAGTCAATAGCAGCCTGAAATGCGGGTGTGTTATCAAAGCCATCAATTGGCTTGGCACCAAAATCCCGAACATCCACAAAAACACCATGGGTTTCACTATTCTGATTCGATCCACCAATTGCCATTGACATATTCGATTACCTTTTAAATTGATATTGATCCAAACCTGCTGAAACAGTTAAAGCATCCCACTAAAATTAATTTCCAGAGAAGTGACTCAAATCATCGGACTAATTTTGTCCATCTGATGGAATTTCCAAGTTCTCCCGCTAAAGCCCGTAAATAATCACTTTTGAGCTCATCCATCAATCTTTGCTCAACCTGTATTTTTGATTGCTGGCCAAGCCCGAAGTAAGTCACGAGTTCTTCTGAAAGTGAAGTTAACTGAAGAAGAGTTAACTTCACGACCGTATTGTCAACCAATTTTGACAAAACATTGTCGCTTGTTGCGATCTGACCAGATACAACTGCATACGATTTTTGATACGAATCAATGATCACGGAGTAAAAATCAAGAATTGTTACTCGCAGAACATTACTTCCAAATGTAATGCCGGGTCCTCTTCCAACCTGTGTCGAATAACCAGGCTGCTTCAGAATAAATCCGTTTGCAGTGAGGGTCTGAATGATATAAACACCGCATTTGGGATTCAAACCCGTTGTTTCACTGACCTGAACAATCATTCCCTCTTTAAAATTCGAGAGAGATGCATTAAACGGAGTCGTTAAAAGCCAGTTATTATTTGCATCGAAACTTGAAATGAAAGTGTCGATCTGGAAAATCGTTCCAGTAAAAGCCGACCACTGGCCAGGATAATTCATTAACAAATCTTCGTTAGTAATCATATTGAATCCCGCTCAAAAAAATTAATGAAGAATTTTCATATGTAGAATATTGATTTTAAATAAAAAAATCATTCCAGGGTGAGACTTACTCACCCTGGAACTTCTTATTTGTTATCAGGCAGAGAATGCTGTCACGCCTTCAAGCCAGGCATGATGCGACTCGTTTTCGAGTTCGATCGCACCTTCAGCAATCCAGTCTCCTTCAACAGCGTCACCGCGAACGCCACGAGGATTCCAGAATTCATTCCGCTTCACACGGAAGCGAATCTCAGCACTGGTAAGAGCCACGGCCGTGAATGGACGCAGCAGAGGTGCTTCGATCAGTGTGATACCACCCAAAAACGGAGCTTCAAAGACATTGATTGGTACGCCAAAGACGCTGGACCCGGCTTCAAGTCTTTGAACTGCATGACCCCAGGTAGCCAACCCGGTCATAAAGTTAGATGAGAGCAGCATCACATCAGGATTGCCACCATTTGCACGGCAGCGTTCCAAGGTGTCACGAATCAGATCCGTTGCCTTGTAAGCAGCGGCATTGACCGGGTTCGTCACAATGTTTGAAGTGATCAGCGTGCGAAGGCCTTTCTGCTTTGGCCGGGCGGCGAGCAGCGGGTCTTCACCTCGACCGTAATAGCTGCTGGTTTCCATATCATCCATCAAATTCTGGAGAGAATCCATACGGGCATGGTCCAGCGGGGTGCCATTTCCAACGGGGGTTGAAAAAGCACTTGAAGCCTGAAGCGCACCGCTGATCTGAACCGGGTGCTGCCATGTCTGGCAGAACTGGCTAATCACCTGAGGCTTCATCGAAACGGCCGACTGATTCACTTCACCACCAGTACGGCTATTGCCGACGAGGCGGACAGTGTCGTTATTGGCAGCCGTACCTGGCGTTGTACCTTCAACACCACGGCGAATAGAAGTGGCACCAGTTACAGTGTTGGGATCCGCAATGACTTCGACACGTTCACCTGAGACGAGTTCGATTACATCACCCACCATCAGGTAGCTGCTGTCAAAGAAGGTGAGAGTCGTATCAGCAGCACCTGCGGCTGCAATAAGACGCAGGGTACGAGGACGAGACATTCGACTGACAACAGTAAATGTGGTCGAACCCACTGGAATTCGTGGCAGTCGCGTCATCAGAGGACAACGATTCACAAACCAGTTCATTGTAACGGCATGAATCTCGTTACGAACCTGATCCTTGTAATCACCGATGAACTGAATACCCTGAGAAAAACTGGCTGGCATGGTCAAAAACCTTTCTAAAAATAGTTACTGACAGAGCTTGAAAAAAGAGAAACTTACCCAGATACTTTCGTATCATTAGAACCTTCAGAGACAACCGGCAGATCACCTTGTTTCAATCGGCGATTGATTTCCATCAAGGCGACAATAACAGCAGATACCCAAGCAGCATTCTGTGGGTTTACCAATAGCTGATTCATCGAAGCACGCAAGGAGGATAACATCATTTCCATGCCACCGCCGGCTGCGAGAGTCAGAAACAAGATTCGAATCAGTTCCTGTGAGTTAAGGTAACCTTTAATCGAACCTGGAACTTCTTTAAAAAAATTTATGATTTTCATAGTCATCTCACATGAAATTTATTTACAAATTGGTTCAGACTTTGGGCCACATCGGCTTAATCTGTGCTGAGGGCTGATTTTGCCTTTGTCGCCATTGATTGATTACGATTTCGTTCAGACTCTTTTCTTTGTTAATATCACCAATGGTTCGTTCCGTCACCTGTGCCTCAGTGCGACTAGCTGTTCCGCCACGGGTAATTGCTGGTCTGAAATGTTGAAACTCTGGCTGTTTCAGCCATTCCTTCACAGACTCTGCGACACAACGCCCATCAAGTGAAACCACCTCCAATCCATTGTTATCACTGAATTTTGTAACGACTCGCTCTCGCATTAGTTGGATCAGCTGCACGGCAACGCCAGGCAGAAGTGATTCTCCGCTTAAAGCAATTGCCAGCTCACGCTCAACAGCCATTGATGCATAGCGACTTCTCCATAACTCAATTTCCGAGCGACTACGATTATCTTCCTCTGACTTAATCTCAGCTGAAACTGAGTTGTTTATTTCAGGTTCAGAAGCGATTGTTCGCCCGGAATCCAAATTAGAAGATTGCGGCTGAGAATCCGATTCAATATTAATCTCAAGTGTTTCCAAGTTGATCATCTTCTTAATACCTCAACGATTCAATTTACGCCGATAATTCTGAACCAGTAAATCGGCATATCCCAAAATAACAGGCAATACAAGAGAACGAACCATAATAATGAAACTAATCTGGAATAAAATGCATAATACAACCTGACGAATCATGATTTCTTCTCGTTCTGTTTTAAATAATTCTTAATTTCTGCATCACATTCCAAGTAGCTTTCGTCAGAAAGGCCCGGCATACACAGCCTCAGTAGCCTGCTCAAAAGTAGCGATTCTGTTCGAGGAAGCCGTCCTGCTGATTCTACTATCTTCTGAAATACTCGAGTTGCATCAGCTAATTCGCTCGTTGTTAATAAATCGAACTCACTGGGATATTCAATTCTTACAACCTGCAAATCTTCCTCAATTTTGTCAATCTGCCCTTCGTTAAGTATGACAACTGCCAAACGAACGATCAATCGTTCTGCCCGGGCCAAGGTTTTGGCTAACTTCGCAAGACGGTTGTTTCCATCGTGCAAGTCAATTGTTTTCGCAACACCAGATTGTGGAACTCCAGCTCGATCTACACTTCTGACCAGTGCAGAGTCTCTGTCCACATCATCGCGAATATCCGCCTTATTACGTCGGATTGATTCGGCACCATCCTTCTTAAAATCTACAACTTCAAATCCCTTGTAACTGATGCTGCTTCCAGTATTATTTTTTTTCATTGGAAGCAACCAACCAGGACCTATCGGAATGCTACCATCTGGTTGAATCAAATCCTCAGGACCCTGCATTAGAGGGTGTGCCTGAAGTGTGTCTGAAAGAATTAATTCACTGTCTCGGTTGTAGTATTCCCGCTGTCGTTCTGCAATTCCTTCATATCGAGATTGACCCACATTACGTGTTCTCGACTTTCGAGACAGGAAAAGTCGCTCAATCGGAACACGGCCAAAGTGATGCTCGACACTTTCTATGACAAAACCATTTGCATCAAAGAGCGTTGATTTATCAACCGTCCAGTGACGAAAAACTGGCACTGGTGCGCCATCAACTTCCATCGTCTCTGCCACCAGGCACTCTTCATACCGACGGCTTGATTCATCAAGTCTCCACCAGATCATATTCTCCGGCAAAATATATCCTGCAATACAATGATCGAGCCCGAATAGTACGCAGTCAGCCTGATTTTCAACCACGGCACCTTTCGGAGCCCTCGGACGGTCCATGATCACATCAATCTGACCCAGGGTCAGTAGTAGAGGAGCGATCGTCTCTACCATCCATTGATCAATATTCATCCCACAGCCATTAATGTCATTCCACCATTGTCGCAGGTTCTCAGGACCTTCACGCACAACCTCTCGCGCATAAATGCGTGAAAGATGCGTTTCAACAGCTTCCGCCAGGAATGTCGGAACCGGTGTTCGTGACCGGCGCAATTCATAATCATCATCTGTTGCCGCACTCATAGGTGGTGGCACAACCTGACCATGAACCGGCCAATCATCTCCACCAAATGGCAAGGCAGATGCCTCACTACCTGGCGCAGGATATTCACGTTTATGGCGAACTAGATTGCGAATTGGCAAACCCTGTGTATCGAAACCATAAACTGCATCACGATATCGCTGGCCACCTTCGTAACTGTCAAGTAACCATCTCCAGCGGACATGATGTTCCTGCCATTCTCGATGTCTTTTCTGAATTAATTTGTATCCTGGCCCATGCTTCTTCATTTTTCAAAAAACCTTTCTTGCTGAAATTCGCGAAACAGAACTAAGCTCAATTGATCCTTCAGGCAATGCCGCCCCTACGCCACAGCGAAGCGCGTCTATCAAATCTTCATGAGGATGCTGGGGATCCTCCGGATAATCCTGCCACTGACCTCCACGCTTTGCCCGTCTGTAAGATTCGAAAGCTGAAATTAACTTCTCACATCTTGGATGAATCAGCAACTTTGGAAGGCCTACAGCCGGGTTTATTAATGAATCCAGTTTCAAAAGTGAATCGACAACCGATTGCATCGGCCAAGAATTTAATTTCATTCCCATCCTGTCATATTCTGCAATAACTGTCGGACCTATTGCCGTACGAGATTTTCCGGCAGGATCAGTCCATGAATAATCCAGGCGACCATTGCAGAGAATTCTCGCCATTTCTCGCATCTGAATTGCATTATGCTCGACGCCAATTCCATCTGTTAACACTTCACCAAAAACGTGAATCTCTGGAGTTTGCCTGACATGACGACCTGGCAGAATCAGTCGATCACTGATCGACTCCTCCTTCCAGACAACTTGAAAAAAAACGGCACCAGTAACTACTCCTGAATCAAGACTAAAATGTACAGGCAAATTAGGGTTATATTCAGCCAAGGTGGTAACATTCCGTTCACGATGAAATTCAGTGAACCATCGACCTTCCTGTTTTGGACCTTTACACAAATAATCGGCTTCAAATACCCGCCGGCTCACTGCCTTAACCTTTTGAATCACTGAATCTATAGAATAATGGCCCCGACTTCGTTTAGCTTTTGGTACAGAAGTTCCTTTAACATCATGACACCACTGAACCAGAGGACACGAAGGACAGTTTTCAAGATTTGGACCCGAGCGACTATCTGGGCAACTTTCCATAACTTCAAAAATACAAAATCGAAAAAAAGGAAATTCACCAGACTCAGCACGCTCCACTAACTCTGACATCGGCCCGCCTATCCTATGCCATGTTGAAGTCATCACAGTTGCTGGAGACATCCCATTGAGATTCATGCACATACCCATGGCAGACTCTCGCAGATCGTTCTTTATTTCATCCACTTCGTCTAAAAGCAAAGTAGGAATATGTGGTCCTCTTACACTAGTATTAGAAGCAGGGAGAATAACCACCTCCGAACCGTTCTTATACAACCCACGATTTGACATCAACGATTCAAAAACTCTTCCTGCTTCACCTTTTTTATCCACAATACCATGCGAAATATTTCGCATTGCTTCATAAATTTGCTGGCTTTGCGAAAGACTGCCACCCAAAATCCTCACTCGGTGATTCGGATGCGATATGCTGATCAAATGTGTTCCCAAAGCCGTTAAGAACGATTTTCCCGATCCTCTTCCGCCTAGAGCCAGACTGATTGGAGGCCGATCAAATACCATGTTACAAAGAAAATCCCATGGAGCATGATGCCCTTCACATACCGCATACTGAGCTACATTTATCCCACAATAATCTTGAATCCATGTGTGGAGATTTTCACGAGTGTAATTATTCAGAGAATTCTCTTTTAGTTCCTCCGGATTATTGGATAACGGATTTTGCGCGAATTGAATCATAAATTTGGTCTAATTATTAATTACAATTATTTAAGGCTCATTGACAACATTATTATCTTCATGGATTCGAAATATTAATCTACTTTTCATTAGAAATAGATTTTTCACTGACCAAATTATCGATTAACCTAAATTTACTGATTAGATTAAGTTTAACGTTAAAGCTGGTTTTCTTGTTCCGTTTCAACGGAAGTGGCACAAAAGTGGGCTGAAATTAAGTGAGTAGTTCCGGGGTTTCCAGGGGTAGTGTTGGTTGACTT
>JBILGL010000433.1:0-4269 GCA_044351075.1 Isosphaeraceae bacterium
TATAGGCTTCAAGGCTGTCGCGCATGGGGGCCGACCAGTATTCATCGTGCCCGATGGAAAGCACCAGCTTGTAATTTTTGAGAATCTCAGGGCGAAATTCCAGATCTTCATTCGTCGCAAAATCCAGCGAGTAGCCATTCTTCTCGGCCCAGGTCACAAATGGCAGTTCCCAATTGGTGAACTGGCTCGCTGGCGGACGCAGAAAACTGACCTTATTCCCCTGATTTCCGCCTCGACCGTTGTAGGCATAAAGGCTGAAGCCGCCCCAGTTGTTGTAGGCGTTGTAGGTGTTGGTCGCCAGTTGCAGGAGAATTTTGGAACTCTGGCCAGGCTGGCTGCTGCGGACCACAAAATAGCAGGTGGAATTGGCAGTGCGGCGGCCGCGATGGGTGAATCCGCCACCGGTGTCCTGCACGCTCATGCGCACTTCATAATAGCCGCTGGGCCAGTTTTGCGGGATTTTGACCGTGGCCGCAGCGGGCCAGCCGCAGCCTTCGGACGATGCCTTTTCCGGAATTGCATGCGCCTGGCCGGGGCTGGTGAAGGTGGCCGACGCATTGCCCGCAGCCAGCTTCATGGTCCGGTTTTCTGCACCCAGCCGCACGATTTCATAAGAAACACTTTTGGCGGATGTGGAGACATGCAGGCCAACCGATTCACCGGGAGCGACCGACAATGGCCAGGCATAGCCTTCGACAAAGAGCCCCGGCGGCTCCTGGGCCGGTGATTGGGCAAATGGCAGGGCGAGAAAAACGCAAAGCAGGAAGAGGGAGCTGAAGCGAATCATTGGCGGTCTTTCCGGCAGATAGCACGAGGCAGGAACATGGATGCTTCATGATATTGAAGCAGGCGAGTGAATCACGGGCAAGTGGCACGCGATCAGGAGATGGGTCGTGTATAGATTGTTCATTCCGAGTTGCTTATGATCTAGTGATTCAGATAGTCCATCAGATCATCAATGTAAAAAATGGTGCCATTGCGACAAAATCGCATTTCACCAGGGCTTTAAACCGGCAGGGTTCATCAAGTGCAAAGCCAACACATCCATCGACTGCTCTTTATCCCCTTGATCATGCTGCTTATGGGTGCTGATCGTCGGCCGAATGTGCTGCTTGTCTGTGTGGATGATCTCAAGCCAAATATTGGTGCTTATGGTGACACGCTGGCCAGAACGCCGAATATTGACCGATTGGCCGCCCAAAGTATGCTTTTTGAGCGGGCTTATTGCAATCAGGCGGTCTGTTCGCCTTCGCGGAATGCACTGTTGACTTCGCTTCGCCCGCAAACGCTTGGCATTTATGACCTGGGCACCAATTTTCGCAAGTCGCGGCCCAATGCCGTCACCTTCCCGCAATATTTCATGAATCATGGCTATCGCACAGAGGGGATGGGCAAAATCTTTCATGTCGGGCATGGGAATAATGAAGACAGCGCTTCATGGTCTGTGCCCCACTTCAAGGCCAAGAGCATTGGCTATGCCCTGAAAGAGAATCAGGCCCCCACACGCGAAGGGGCCCTGTTTGAAAATCAGAACCCGGCCAATCTGCCCAAAGGGGCTGCCTATGAAAGTGCCGACGTGCCTGATAACGCCTATGGCGATGGGGCGATTGCCGATGAAGCAATCAAGCGGCTGAACGACGCCAAAACGCGCCCGGAGACGCCGTTTTTTCTGGCCGTTGGTTTTGTAAAGCCGCATTTGCCATTCTGCGCACCCAAAAAATATTGGGATATGCATGATCGGTCGAAATTCGAGCTGGCCAAACTGGCGAATCCGCCAGCGGGTGCCCCGGCTTATGCTCCAACCAACTGGGGCGAGCTGCGAAACTATAAGAATATGCCGGAGAAAGGGCCCGTTGACCCGGAAACGGCCCGCACGCTCGTTCACGGCTATTATGCGGCGACCAGCTATATGGATGCCCAGCTTGGCCGCGTGCTGGATGCGCTGAAGCAGACCGGGCTGGCAGAGAATACCATCGTTGTGCTTTGGGGCGACCACGGCTGGCACCTGGGCGACCACGGCATGTGGTGCAAGCATTCCAACTATGAGCAGGCGGCACGCATCCCGATTCTGATTCACGCGCCGGGGATGAAAAAGGCGAGCCGGAGCGGGGCCTTTATTGAGTCGGTCGATCTTTACCCGACCGTGGCCGAGCTGGCAGGGCTGGCGGTGCCGCAGGGGCTTGATGGCAAGAGTCAGGCGGCGGTGGTGAAGGGTGAGTCGGCGGGGACGCGCGACCATATTACCCATGTTTTTCCGCGAGGTGCTGGATTGATGGGGCGGTCGATTCGTACCCAGCGCTACCGGCTGGTGGAATGGAAGAAGATTGGGGCGGATGCAAACACGGCTGAATATGAGCTTTATGATTATCAGGAAGATCCGCTGGAGAGCCGTAATCTGGCGACTGAACAGCCGCAGGCCGTGGCCGGGCTGAAGGCAATTCTGGCGAAGTATCCGGAAGCGGTACCACAGGTGAAGGCCGCACCGGCCCAGCCGGCCAAGGCGGCGGCGAATGACCGAACGGCGATGTTTCGCAAGCGTGACGCCAATGGCGACGGCTTTCTTGCCCGCGACGAATTTCTGGCGAATCAGCGCGACCCAGGCGAGGCCCCGAAACGCTTTGTGAAATTTGACGTGAACAACGACGGCAAGCTGAGCGAGAAAGAATTTGTGAATCAGGGGAAGTGAATAAACTTATCTGAAACAGTTAAACTCCGTTCATTCAGAAAACCGGAGATTTCTTTCTCTTTGCTGCTTTCTGGCCGCAATTCCACGACAGCAGGCTAACCCGAAGCCCAAGCTTTGAAGTTGCGTTTTTTAAGGTATCTGTTTTCTTTGCGGCTCCAGAGGAGCCGTCTATGAATAGATATGGCCTCCGGCCATCGATAAGAATAGGCATTGCATTATTGGGCTCCAGAGGAGCCGTCTATGAATAGATATGGCCTCCGGCCATCGATAATAATAGGCATTGCATTATTGGGCTCCAGAGGAGCCGTCTATGAATAGATATGGCCTCCGGCCATCGATAAGAATAGGCATTGTAATTTTGGGCTCCAGAGGAGCCGGCTATGGATAGTTATGGCCTCCGACCATCGATAAGAATAGGCATTGAATTATTGGGCAGCAGAGGAGCCGTCTATGAATAGATATGGCCTCCGGCCATACAGATCACCTATCTTTTTATTGATTTTCATTAATGATTCAAATTGCGGCAAATCCCGGGTCTTCAGCAGCTCGACAATACAAAAGCGCAACTTCAAAGCTTGCGCTTCGGGTTAGCCTTGTTTTTAGTAATGTGGACTGGGAAAATTCCCAAAGGTCGAGTCAACTCCGGTTTTCTCTCTGAATTGAGTTTAGATTACTGTTGTTACGCTCACAGTGAAATGAAATGGAAGATCGCTTTTGCATGATGAACTCAATCGATGGTCGATGATCTATTAAATTGTGTGGCCGAGTCTGCATGGCAGATTAAACGTGGCAAGGCTATAATGAGTGAGATCTTCGTTCGATCCGATGGCGGTGGTCTCTTAGAGATGAACTTTAAAATGCTCTTTCTGACTTGTTATTGAGAAACGCAAACAGAAATCAGAAAAGGGAAATGATGCACTATAGAATACCGCTTGTCTTTGAACCTCAGCCAGAGGGCGGCTTTACGGTCACATGCCCGGTAATTCCTGAGCTAATAACCGAAGGAGATACAGTCGAGGACGCCATTGAGAATGTTCGTGATGCATTCGCGGCGGTGCTCGAGATTTATCGCGACTCTGGCAAGTCACTGCCAGACGGTCTGGCATTCGGCACGGAAGGCAAACCACTACATGCGGATCTGATGATTGCCGTACCATGAGGTATCGCGAGATTGCACGAAAGCTGACTCACCTGGGTTGTCAAGAGGTGCCCCGTACGGGTGATGGCTCGCACAGAAAATGGCTCAATCCAGCCACCGGCAACCAGACTGTCATACCAGATTGGGGCGGAGATGATCTGAAACTAGGAACGATTCGCGGCGCACTACGGCAACTTGGCATTTCCTGGGACGAATTCAGTCGAATGTAAGGCTGGTTAAATAGGAGGGCTGGGCAGATTTGATTTATGGGCCGCGATTTTGGAGCTCAATAAGTCATCTTTATTTTATGGCAGCATGTCCCGTCTATTGATAGGCAATACCTCGTAGCTTCAAAAATAACTAAACTTAATTCAGAGAGAAAACCGGAGTTGACACGACCTTTGGGAATTTTCCCAGTCCACATTACTAAAAACAAGGCTAACCC
>JBILGL010000434.1:0-4262 GCA_044351075.1 Isosphaeraceae bacterium
CACGCAATCGTAAACAATGCTTGAGCCACCCTTGCCGAGCCAGGCATTGACTTTGAACCGCCCGATGGTGTCGCCAACTTTAATATTAACTTCAGGCAATTTAGGTATTTGCAGCTTTGCACTGAAAGATTCGAATTCTCTTGAATCGATATCTGTCAACGCCCCGATGGGCGATGGTTCGAGATCGGATGAGTGAATTTGGCCCTGAAGGCAGGCTTCACACATCGGGCATTGCGAAAGGTGCTCGACCAATTCCTGATGCCGCGAAGCCTCAAGCAGGCCATTGGAAAAATCGTTGATTTCCTGGCTGTTAAAGAGCGAACAAGGATGTAAATCAGACTGAAGTTGGTCCGGATTCATTCTTGAGATTTCTCGTAATCGGCCATCTCCTGCCGGATCATCTTCCGCACATGTGAAACGCGGTCATAAATCTGGGCGGCTTCGATTTTCATGCTGGCGGCAACTGTTGCGACCGGTTCCTTACGCAGGCAGACACGTTCATAAGTCTCCCAGATTTCTTGGCTGGTTCGACGTCTCACTTGCGAAGAAGCCATTTCAAGGATTTCCTGAGTGGCCCAGGCGTCGAAAAGCATCTCCAGTTGATTCTCGGCCAGTTTGCTGCTGATTCGTTGCCAGTTCTGTGCTCGGTGGGGCTCAACTTCGCGCTGAGCCAATTGACGTTCTGTGTCTTCAACCAATTGCTTCCAGCTATTGCGGGCGAGTGCCTTGAGCCAAGCCCGAAAACTACCCTACCGATGCCGCTCAAAAAACTTGATCTCGCCCAGCACACGCAACAATGTCTCCTGAAGTACATCATGCATGGAACTTGGCTCGATCCCCCAATTTTTGAACCAAATAAAAAAAAGCCGCGTGTAGCACTGAATAAAGCTCGCCCAAGCCTGACTACGATAGCGTGAATCGCTCATTCGCTCTAACAGACTTAAATCCGTTTGAATCACACTGTTTTCCGACATTAATCACCGAGTTCCCAGATAATCTATCATCGTTTCAAGCGTTGATTAATTCGTATTATAGCGAAACAGGCGCCGGAAAAAATCCATTACTCCTATGCCTCAGAATGAAACACGTTACAGCTTAGTCATAGCTCTCCTTCTCTAAGATGATATTCCCTTGCAATAGTGGCAAATACTTATTTCTGACCCTCACTAAGTTTGTTAGACACTAAATCGCACGATGTCATGATAGAAGAAGACATCAATTCGGAGATTCAGTCATGAGCCAAAAACGATCGTTCACGCGGGAATTCAAACTGACCGCAATAAAAGCAATGCTCTGGGTGTCTCCCGTTCTAGCTACTACAAACACTTGAAACGAGAGCCAGGCAAAACGGTGCTGAAACAAATGGAAATCGTGCGGGAAATCAGGAAAATCCACGGCACCGAGCGGTTTGACGATTACGGCAGCCCGCGAATGCATCAACTTCTGCTGAAAAACGGCTATTCTTGCTGCGTCAATACGGTTGCCAGGCTGATGCATGAGGAAAATATCAAAGCTCGAATCAGCAAGAGATTCAAGGTTTTGACTACTGATTCCAACCACGACCTGCCGATCGCTCCGAATCTTCTGAACCAACAGTTTGTGGCTCAGAAGCCAAATCAGATCTGGCTGACCGATATCACCTATATCAATACGAAAGAGGGCTTTACATATCTGTGTACAGTTCTCGATCTGTATTCTCGCAAGATCGTTGGCTGGGCAACGAGCCGAAAAATCAATGCAGAGCTGGTGATTTCGGCACTTCTTCAGGCAATAGTTCTACGATCATCGTTAAAAGGGCTGATTTTGCAGAGTGACCGTGGCAGTCAATATGCGAGTCAGGCATTTCAGGAATGTTTGTTGCAATATGGAGTTGTGCAAAGTAAGAGTCGGCTGGGGAATTGTTATGAAAACGTGCTGCAGGAGAGTTTTTACAAGAGCTTTAAGGTAGAGGATGTCTGTCGTCGGGATTATGAGACGCACGAGGAAGCGACACGTGGCGTAAGGGATACCATTGATCGATTTTACAACTGCGAGCGACTGCATTCTTCGCTGGGTTTTGTAAGCCCTGCCGATTATGATTCACTACGAATGTAGGAAATAAGTGAAACGGTGTGAGAAGGGCGAGAGAGGGCGGAAAGTGTTGATCGCTCACCCCGGGCGGAGCGAATGGCGACCAACTCTTTTCAACCGAATGAGCCTGAATGGCATTTCGGGAGAAAGAGATTGCAAAAGGGTTGGTTGGGGTGTACAAATAAATAAGTAAATTGTTGCATTTGAGTGTCTCATTTTGTTTGGAAATCCAAGGAGCCTGTTGCGTCGGAGTCTTATGAATGCGAGAATGATTGCACTTCATCGGAGGATAGTACAACGTGGCGGCACGACCCAAACGCTGGTGGAGAGTCGGGAACGAACATTCGCGTTAGCATGCCGCCCTTCTTCCCAGTTCGTTTTGGACCTGAATGCGAAAAACCGATCCCTTTTGACCATCACACCTATCTAAATCGCCAAGCCGTTTTGTCCTTTTCAAGATAAACCAATACAAATTGCTGTAACTATTTAATGAACCAATTGATGAAGACGATCATTCTGTGTGGCGGTCAGGGTACTCGCCTCCGTGAAGAGACTGAATATCGGCCGAAACCGATGGTCGATATCGGCGGTAAGCCGATTCTATGGCATATTATGAAAACCTATGCCAATTATGGGTTCAACCGTTTTGTCCTTTGTCTTGGTTATAAGGGCAACATGATCAAAGATTATTTCCTTGATTATGAAGCCATGAATAACGACTTTACCATCCGCCTTGGTGCGATGAAAGACATCGCTTACCATAACTCGCATCAGGAGCAGGATTTTGAAGTGACGCTCGTCAACACTGGTCTTGATACAATGACCGGCGGCCGCATTCGCCAAGCATCACGTTACATTTACAACGACGACCTCTTCATGGTCACTTATGGCGATGGCCTTTCTGATATCAACATCGAAAAACTGATCGCGTTTCACCGTTCGCACGCCAAACTCGCAACGGTTTCAACCGTGCGACCTACTTCTCGCTTTGGATTGCTGGATATCAACGATCAGGCTGAAGTGAAGCAATTTGCAGAAAAGCCGCTTTCAGAAGGCTGGGCCAATGCAGGCTATTTCGTATTCAATCGAAAAGTGATCGATTACCTCGGCGGCGAAGATTGTTTTCTGGAACGAGAACCGCTGGAACGATTGGCCAGAGAAGGGCAGCTCATGGCCTATCGCCACGAGGGCTTCTTCTTCGCAATGGACACATTTCGGGAATATCAGATCCTCAACGAGATGTGGAACTCTGGCAAAGCACCATGGAAAGTTTGGCCATGACACACCTGAACGGCGACTTCTGGCGTGATCGGCCAACCCTTGTAACCGGAGCAACCGGGCTGGTTGGTGGTTGGTTAGTGAAATATCTTCTAGCAGCCGGTGCAGATGTCGTTTGCCTGGTCAGGGATCATGTTCCTCAGTCCATGCTTTTTCGGGATCGCTTGATTGACTCGGTAAAAGTCGCCCGAGGCGATGTTCGTGATCAATCATGCCTTGAACGCGTTCTGGGCGAGTTTGAAATTGATTCCGTTTTTCATCTGGCCGCACAGACGATCGTTGGGATTGCCAATCGGAACCCTGTTTCCACTTTTGAAACGAATATCCAAGGCACATGGGCTCTCATGGAAGCATGCCGACGATCACCCAAAGTGCAACAGATTGTGGTGGCAAGTTCCGACAAGGCCTATGGAGATCAGGAACAACTGCCCTACGACGAAACCACGCCGCTACAGGGCACCCATCCTTATGATGTTTCAAAAAGCTGTGCCGACCTGATTGCCAAAACCTATGCCGTTTCTTACGGCTCGCCAGTTGCCATCACTCGTTGCGGCAATTTTTATGGCGGTGGCGATTTAAACTGGAATCGAATCATCCCAGGGACCATTCGCAGCATTTTGCGAAACGAACGCCCGGTCATCCGATCCGATGGTAAATTTATCCGCGACTATTTCTACGTTGAAGATGGCGCATACGCCTACATGACACTGGCTGAGAGATTGGCTGCCAACAAAGACCTGAAAGGCGAGGCATTCAATTTTTCGAATGAAATTCAGGTGACCGTGTTGCAGCTTGTTGAAAAGATATTAAAACAGATGAATTCGTCACTTCAACCAGATGTCAGGAATGAAGCATCGAACGAAATTATCCATCAATATTTGAGTGCAAGAAAAGCCAGAGAACAATTAAACTGG
>JBILGL010000435.1:0-4246 GCA_044351075.1 Isosphaeraceae bacterium
CAAATCGTTGGCATGATGGTTCGTATAGCTTCCGCCCCACACTTCCGCATCAAGCCCCGGCCAACTCGCCGTACCCGCCGGTGGATTACCCGTTCGTAAATGAAATGCGTGGCTGGCTGTGCGAATACCCACCACCGGCTTGCCTGATCGCACAAATTGCTGAATCCTCTCAAGCTGATCAGCCTTCAGTGGCCGCCTCCGCACACTGATCACCAGCACATCCGCCTCGTCAATCGCCTCAAGGCCCGGCAAATCCGCCTTGTCGGTTTCATTTCCATAAATGAAACGCACCGAAAAATCGTGACCCAGATTTGTCATGGCAAAATGAGTCAGGGTTTTCTCGGTCTCATACTCATCTTCAGCCACCAGAAATGCAATTCGCGGACGATTGTCATCCTTCAATCGAAATGTCTTGCCGCCAGTGAACTGATCCGATGTGATCGTCGGGCAGACACGCTGCTCAATATGATCAATAATCCTCTCCGTACCAGTAAAATGGCTGACATAAGGCCGGCGCTGCGGGTTATACATCGTGTCGGTCAAGTCGCGCATCAGCACGGCATTCTTGCCGTTTTTCACCATTTGCCGCAGGCCAAACGGCCGGCCAAGCACACACATGTTTGTATGTACACCTGCCAATACGACATTCCTGATGCCTCTCGCCTCAAGAATACTCCAGACTTCATCGCCCTTGTCTGAAATGAAATCCTTCGCACTGTCAATGGCAATCGCCGGATGCTGCGCCTTCCAGGGCAGTTTCGGGTTTCGACCCTGTGCCTTTAATTTTGCGGCCCATTCAGCATGTTCCGCCGGATCATCATCCTCTCCGCCATCCGACTGATCCACCGGATACGCAGCCGCCTCTTCCGCCGGTATCATGCTGCACCATTTGCCAATATCAGCCGGTAATTTTGCCGCTTTCGGCGTCTCAATCGCACGCCGACGCGCTGGGTGCTCTGCATAAGCCGCCATGCAGTCGCTCGGCGCATGAATGATCGTCACACCTTCACCCCGAGCCTGTTTCAGCACTTCATCCAGCCTCGGCAGAAATTGCTCCATCCGCCGAACGGCATTCAGGCAATGATGCGCATCCCATACATCACACACAATAATCGCCGTCTCTTCCGGCTTCCACGTTTCAGGTGAAGTAACAGTGTGGTATCGCCCTGAATTCTTCGCGGTTTCCGTCTGCTTTCTTAAATTCAATTTCAATTCACCGGATACAGCCAGATTTGTTGCAAAAAAAAGAAATGCAATCGCAATTCGCCCTGCATAAGACATTTTCATCTCTTTTATCCTTAATTTGTTGCTATCAACACTTCTACGCTTTTCCATGATGAAAGTCTGGCAGAGCAACTTTTTGACAACCCCGCCAGACTCTCTCATTCATCTGCCGTCAATCACTTACCGCCGGCCATAAATGGGCTGGCCGGCAAGCCTTCCTTGTTGGAAAGGTTTGGCTCGGCTTCCTGATTATAGCCAAATCGCACAGCTGTCGGGGCAGCCACATCCCCTGACTTTACCACCACGTGGTCGCCATCAATTGTGGCTTCAGCCTTCTTAAACTGGCCATCGGCACCAGCCACTTCCCACCACGAAAGCGGCTTGCCGTCGCGGCTCGTCAGGCCACCGCCCACATGATTAAAGTGCACATGCACAGCGCCATCCTTCACTTCATGATTCTTGTAAAGCGGCCCTGAATAAACAATGCCACTCTTGCCATAAGTCTTGGCCAGTGCCCACAGGGCCAGGCGTTTGCCCACATCCTGCTTGTTCTTGGGGTGAATATCCTTGGTATTACCAATGTCAACCGTCACGGCCATGCCGGTGTTCGGAATCTCCAGCGACTTAAGCTGAGCCTGCCAGATTCCTGCCAGATTTTCAGGGTTCGCCTTGCCATAAATATATGGTGCCAGCTGCACGAAATAAAATGGCATTTCCGGGTTATTGAAAACCTTGCGCCAGCCTGTGATCAGGGCTTCCATCTTGTCGCGATAAAGCATTCCCTCACCATTGTTTGACTCACCCTGATACCAAAGTGCACCTTTGAAGTGATATGGCACAAATGGGTGAATCATACCATTGTAAAGGGCCAGCGCGGTCTGGAAATTGATCGCACCCTTGTCATTTTTCTCTGGGAATTTCGCCAGATTGTCGGCGATGTTCTTCAGTGCTGGCACGGCCTGAAAACCGACAGGCGGTGTCCAGGGTTCGATCCGGGTGCCGCCCCAGTTTGAGCCAATCAGGCCGATCGGCACGCCATCCAGCTCTTTTTGCAAATGTCGGGCGAAATAATAGCCCACAGCGGTGTAATTAGCCACGGTCTCGGGCGAAGCCACCGTCCAGCCACCGGCGGCCACATTACGCTGGGCTTTATCTGCCGGAATATGCGGCACTTTGATGTGGCGAATCTTCGGATAATTGCCGTTGGCAATCTCTTCTTTCGGATTGTCAGACTGAGCTACACTCCATTCCATGTTCGACTGCCCTGAGCAAAGCCAGACTTCGCCAACGAGCACGTCTTTCACCGTCACCGTCACGCTGCCTGAAATCTCGATTGAATGAGGGCCACCGGCGGGCAGTGCCGGCAGGCTCACTTCCCATCGCCCTTCGCCATTAGCCTTTGCCGATGCCTGATTACCGGCCAGCTTCACGGTCACAATCTGGCCTGGGGCATCCCAACCCCAGAGAATAACGGGTTTGTCGCGCTGAATGACCATGTGGTCGCTGATAATGGGCGGCAGCTCGACGCCCGCCTGGGCCGAAGCGGCCAGTAAAAGCCCAGCAAAAAGAGAGAGAAAAAGACGACGAATCATCGATGCACAAAGCTCCGTGGTTGTTTCTGGGGAGATTCCTGTAAATCAGGTGGCAAGCAAATCAAACCCGCTTCAACCGTGCCAACCCTTGCATTTTTGGGGATATGCACGCATTTGAGACGGTTTTGATTGATACTTCACGACAGTTTAATGCGTCTGGCGGTCTGATGATAGCCTTCCGGCCCGACTTTTTTCTCAGAACCAAAATGGAGCGGTAGTGGGTCGGAATTCATGCGGCTTCGCCAGAAACCTCCGAAAAAAATTCTCGGCATACCAAACCTGGCTTGATTTGCAAGGCAGTAAGCACCTGATTCAATTCGAATTAACAATTGGTTTTTTAGCTCCTTATTTTTCAATTTTATCAATCTTGACAGCAAGACGGTATTTGTCGCAAAATTAACTCGTTACAGTCATCAAATATCGAGACTTTGTGCAAGCGAGTTGTCACCGCCCTAGGCATAATCATTGCCTGAATGGTCTTCTTGATTTGCCCTTGGTCTTTCGCAATCTTACTAAGGTACTGTTCATGAAACACCCGAATTCCATTCGCAGCCGGTCGGGTTTCACCCTGATCGAATTGCTTGTTGTCATCGCGATCATCGCGGTGTTGATTTCGCTGCTCCTGCCGGCCGTTCAGTCGGCCCGTGAAGCAGCCCGCCGCGCCCAGTGCGTGAATAATCTCAAGCAGCTCGGGCTTGCTGTTCACAATTACGAAAGCACCAACGGTTCATTACCCACTGGTCGAATTTACGGCCCTCGCCCAGGCAGGGCTGCCAACGACTTTCCAACAATCTTCGCCGGCGCCCAGGGCACCACATGGTTCTGCCTGATGATGCCCTTCCTTGAGCAATCAGCACTCGCTAACAGCTTCAACTACACCCTCGGCTCCGAAGGGCCAACTGCACCCCTTCCGACCGGCTTTTTCGCCAATTCCACAGTCTCCTCAACCAAAATCAGCACATTCCAGTGCCCCAGCGATCAGCCACGGACTTTCCGCATTAATCCAGGTTATGCAGGCGGGGCACTCTCCGGCTTCTCGATGTCCAAGGGCAACTATGCTGGCAACTGGGGCAATGCAAGCTGGGGCCAGAATCTGGGCGGAAATGCTACGCTGATGGCAGCCTATCAGCAAAGTGCCTTTGGCCACGCAAATGTCACTATTCAGCAATTCACCGATGGAACTTCCAATAGCGTCATGATTGGTGAAATCCTCCAGGGAGCAGAGTTCGATGCCCGTGGTATGATGTGGTCCACTGTCATGGGCGGCGTATCTTATACCAGTCGTTTTACTCCGAATGGCACAAAAGACTTTTTCGGCCTGAAGGATGGATTTGATCAGATGCCCAATGCGCCGGGGCTTTTCTGTGTGAATGAACCTTTCATGCCCTGCCAGCCTGGCAATTCTGACAGCGATCAGTTTGCCGGCGCCA
>JBILGL010000049.1:0-13785 GCA_044351075.1 Isosphaeraceae bacterium
AATGATGTTTTCAATTGCCCGGGCCAGCAGATCGGGATCAGTCTGGATTTCGAATTCATTTTCTTCAGCAGAAGAGTTGTCATAAGAAATTAATTTGCCATTAAATTCAAATGTGAGATGACATTTTTTTTCCGATGCAATTAATTGCATTCTTTCGATGGAATTTTCAAGAAATGCAATGGCATCGACCTGTTGCAGTAAAATTTTGGCACGACCCTGCTCTATGTCGCTTAATTCAATGAGTTTTTCTGGCATCATGGAAAGTTGCTGTATTTCCGATTCCATTTGCTCGATTGCCTTTTCGGAATATCGGCCGGAGCGGATTCTTTCCAGAAGCAGGAGCATGCGTGTCAGCGGTGTGCGTACTTCATGGGCGATGTTCCTTACCATTCGTCTTTCGCGGTTGAAATCGGTTTCAATCCGGCTCGCCATAGCATTAAATGAAGTCGCCAGCTGGCCGATCTCATCGCTGCGGCGGATTGCACTTCTGGCCGAAAAATCACCTTCGCCGAAACTTTCCATCGTCTGACTGAGTTTGGTGATCGGTGTGCCAATACTTCTTGAAATTAATATGCCGAATATCAATAGAATTGTTGTGATACTGAGAAATAATGGCATTGCCGGCCATGGCTGTGGTGGCGGCACCCAGTGAACCATTGCGAACTCGCCAGAGGGTGAAAAGGCAAGAAAGCCTTGCCTCCCCGGTTCATTTGATTGAATGGGTCGAATACGATTATCTCGTTGGAATCTGCGTACTCTGGGCCCGCCTCGTCTGTGCGGTTCATCGTCCCAGACAGATCTGATTACCGGATGATTCTGATTGCCAAGCAAATCTTTGCCATTGCGATCAAGCCATTGAAAATCGCTGTTCTGGATTTCCGATAAGTGTGATAATTGCGATTGTATTTCATCGATTTTCTTTTCCTGCCAGAGCCTTTCAAATTCGGCGGCAAAAAAACGCAGGCTGCCGTGATGAAACATGGCTGGCCCGCGGTTTCTGAACTCGATATCTGCAAGTAGCGAGAGCATTACTGCGCAGAGAGCCACACAGGCGAGAAGCATTAAAAAAATTCTTTTCTGAAGACTGACAGTCAGCTTTTGGATGAAAATCATTGCATTAAGATGCCTGATGTGGAGGGATAAACTCGTAGCCCTGCCCGCGTACTGCGCGGATGCAATCACCGAAGGGGGTGATTTTATTTCGTAGGCGGCTCATTCGAATGTCAATGGCTCGATCAAAGGCACGGGCAGGGCGGCCAAGCAAAATTCTTGACATTTCATCACGGGTAACAACCCGACCGATATTTCGGGCCAATAACAGCATTGTTTCAAATTCCTGATCGGTAAGTGCTATTGCCAATGATTGAATTTTCAATTCCCTGAACTGACAATCAAAGACCATTGGGCCGAATTCAAGCCGGTTTGAAAGTGTTTCATGGCGATACCCGCTGCGTCTGAGCAAGCTTTGAATTCGGGCCAAAAGCTCACGAGGTGAAAAAGGCTTGACGATATAGTCATCTGCACCTCGCTCCAGCCCAGTGATTTTGTCACCTTCCTCTCCCATGGCGGTCAGGATAATGACAGGTGTCCGGCTTGTGCGACGAATCCGGTCAAGTACTTCCAGGCCAGGGACACCAGGCAACATCAGATCAAGCAAAATAAGTTCATATTTTTTTCTTTCAATGACTCGAAGGGCCGACTGGCCATCGTTGACACATGTCGTCTGAAATTCATGTTCTTCCAGATATTCGACAAGTAGTTTTGCGATTTGCGGGTCGTCTTCCACCAGCAGAATTTCAATCGGCCTTGATTCGGATTTTTCCAGACTCTCTGAGGCCATTGGCTTGACTCCGCGGGATGATCTGCCGCGATTGATTACTGTCATTTCTATCATGCTATCCTACAGTTCCGATGTTGTCATTCTCAGTATCATTTTGTATCGGGATGAGCTGTCTTGATTTGAATGTGAAAGCGAAGTTTGTTGATATAGCAGCACTATTGGCTTTAAAATGAGATGAAGATTGATAATCGCTCTTCAGCGTTTCTGATAAAATTGTTATAAAATGAGTTGTTCGGCATGGAATGTTGGAACTCTTTCTCGATCCAGAAAAACGGGAAAAGCCGCAGGATGTTGAATCATAAGGGCATTTCACGATACGGGCGTACTTTCGTGCTCGGCTTTCTGGTGATCTTCACCGGTATGGCCCTGGCCACGTTTGATCCTGCGGATGCACCGACTCATTCGGTATATCCGCCCAATGCATTGACCAAAAATCAATGCGGCCCTATCGGAGCGACTGTTGCCCATCAACTTATGATTTCAATTGGCTATGGTTCGATTGTACTGCTGGTGGCTGGTGCTTCGGCGACACTACTTTTCTTTCGAAATCGGCCGATTGCCAGTTGGGGCTGGGGCATTTTGGGTGTGCCACCGCTGGTTGCTGCCATTTCCGCCAGCCTGACTCGCTGGTTTCCAGATATTCAGCCCGTAACACCCGTAGGCCCCGGTGGATACATTGGAGCTGCATTTCATCTTTTTTCGCAACAGCATCTGGGGCGGCTGGGAAGCAGTCTGGCAATTATCGCCTGTGCGCTTGTCGGTCTGAATCTGGCATGGGAGTTTCTGGTGCTCTGGCCTGTGGCTGAAATCAACGGAATTCTGCGATGGCCTGCCGTGATTCGCAGCTACCTTGCCGGTTTCATGCCGAACATTCGAATTCGGCTGCCACAACCTCGCTCATTTGGCGGACGTGCTTCCACAGCGACGGGCAGGGCGGTGGCTCCAGTTGTTCGAACTCCGGCCAATCCATCGCCTGCAGAACGCAAACCGGCCGCACCACCCGCACCGAATTTCGCCACAGCGGCACGCATTCGCACGCCTGCCATGCAGCCGGCACTCAGCGGACCCGCTTTGCCGCCAGGAATGCCGGGTGGTTCATCAGCACCGGCCAAAGCTGCACCGTCTGCTGCCCCGGCCCGAAACAGCAACTATCTCTTGCCGCCGTTTAGTCTGCTGGAACAGCCGCCGCCGCCGATTCAGGAAAATGAAGATCGCCTGCAGGAACGGGCCCAGGTGATTGAGCAGACGATTGCCGAATTCGGGCACCAGGTTCGGGTGGTGCAAATTGATACAGGGCCAGTGATTACTCAGTTTGAAATTGAGCTTGAGGCGGGCCTGAGGGTGAGCCGGATTGTGGGGCTGGCCGATGACCTTGCCCGGGCACTGGCAGTGCAGAACGTGAGAATTATCGCTCCGATTCCGGGTAAAAGCACGGTGGGTATTGAAGTGCCCAACGAGCGCCGGGGCGTGGTCAAGCTGACTGAGATCATCAATAGCCTGGGCGAGCGGATGAATCGGATGAAAATTCCGCTCTTTCTCGGTAAGGATGTCAAAGGCAACGCGCTGGCTTATGACCTGGCCGAAATGCCCCACCTGTTGATCGCTGGTCGAACAGGTACCGGTAAGTCGGTCTGCTTGAATGCGATGATTATCTCGATTCTCATGACCAAGCGGCCGGACGAAGTTAAGCTGCTTTTAATCGACCCGAAGATGGTCGAACTATCTCAATTCAAGCAGATTCCGCATCTGATGCACCCGGTCGTGACCGACATGAAAAAGGCCGAAAGCCTGCTGGCATGGGCCTGTGAAAAGATGGATGAGCGATATGCTTTTCTGGCCCGCGTGGGTGTGCGTAACATACAGACTTATAATATGTTAGGCCCTGAGGCGATTTATGAGAGACTGCGGCCGGAGGATGAAGAAGAGAAAGCGAAAATCCCGACATATATGCCATATATTGTCATCATCGCCGATGAGATGGCGGACTTGATGATGACGGCGCCGAAGGATGTGGAAAGTCACATCGTGCGGCTGGCACAGAAGGCCCGAGCGGTGGGCATGCACCTGATTCTGGCGACACAAAAGCCGACGGTGGACGTGATTACCGGCTTGATCAAGGGCAACCTGCCGGCCCGAATTGCGTTTCAGGTGACAAGTCGGGGCGATAGCCGCGTCATTCTTGATGAAATGGGTGCTGATCGACTTTTAGGCATGGGCGATATGCTCTTTCTGGTTCCAGGCACGAGCCATCTGGTGCGAAGCCAGGGAACGTATGTTTCGGATGCTGAAGTGACGCATATCTGCGATTATCTTTCGCAATATCCGCAGGAATTCTCTAAAGAGCTGGTACAGCTTCAGGTGAAGGGTGGTGCCGGCAAGGGCGCCGAGGCTCTCAAGCAGCGCGATGATCTTTATGAAGCGGCGATTGAAGTGGTAATTCGCGAGCAGCGTGGCAGTACATCGCTCTTGCAGCGGGCACTTGGCATTGGCTATGGCCGGGCGGCCCGACTGATCGACTATATGTATGAAGACGGGATTGTGGGCGAATACAAGAGCGGATCGGCTCGTGAAGTGCTTTACAACTGGGATGAGTGGGAGCAGATCAAAAACGGTGGCGGCGATGGCCCGACAGAGTTATAGCCCGATTGGCTTTGAGTTTTACAAATTGATCAGACGGGTTCGATCAATTCCGCGCCCTGATGGGCCGGGCTGTTGACGGCTGTTGAGACCGGCCAGGCTTCCAGATAATCATCAGGGGCCGGATGAAACAGGCTTGTGAGCGTTTTGGCCTCTTCTGGCGGAGTGTGCAGCCAGCGATCAAAGTCGCGTGGTTCCAGAATTACTGGCATGCGGTCGTGCAGCATGCTCATCATGGCATTGGCATGTGTGGTCAGGATCGTACATGTCTCGAGCGGGCCTGAGCCGTCTTTATTCCATGATTCCCATAAGCCTGCAAAAGCGAAAGGCTTGCGATCGTGACGATGAATCCAGTAAGGCGTTTTTGTCTTTGATTCGACCGATTTATGCCACTCATAAAATCCATCCACCGGGATGATGCAGCGGCGATACTTCAGCGCGGCCCGGAAAGCCGGTTTTTCTGCTACCGATTCGCTCCGTGCATTGATCATGCGCGAGCCAATTTTCGGATCATCGGCCCAAAACGGAACCAAACCCCAGCCCAGCAGGACGGGCAAGGGCTTGGGAATATCTTTCTCGGCCCTGATGGCCAGTATGCTCTGGGTTGGGGCGATATTGTAACGAGCGGACAGACCTGCGGGCAGAGCATCTTCGGCAAAGTCAATCAGCTCAAGCAGATCTGAAACTTTTGATGCCAGCGTGAATCGGCCGCACATGATCTTTTGCCTCCCAATCTTCCTAAAGTGAAGCCGGTTGACAGCCGATCAGCCGCCAATCACGGGCATGACATACGGGCCTTTGGGAATGACGGCCACGGTGGCATCGCTGCCATATTCGGCCAGGCTGGCCTGAAGGGCGGCTTCAACGCTCGGGGCCGATTCTACAAAGAGCTTGTTGATTGTCTCAGCAGGCAGGCCGTGGCTCACCACTTTGACCTTCGCTTTCCGCCGCACCTTGGCCAGCTCTTCAAGCTGCCACTGGTCTATCTTGAAATAGTCTTTGCCGAGAATGCACTTCATGAACTGGTCCAGATCGACATGTTCATCAAAAAGTGAAATGAATTCAGGGCTGCCAATTCCTTCTTTCATGCCGGCAACGATGATGATTGTGCCACCTTCCCTGACGATTGACAAAGCACCGGTCATGCCCTTGACCGACTGATAAAAAGTGGTATCAAGCGGATAACCGGCTGAGCTCGTCACAACGATATCAACCGGCTTTGGTACGTTCACTCTGACGATATTCTCGACAAAACGAACCCCTTCATGAAAAGCTTCGATCATGTCTCCAGCGTGCACGGATGTGATCCGGCGATTGGCGTCGATCGTGACATTCACAATAAAGTCGCAGCCGGCCAGCAAGGCAATCTTGGTATTTTCTTCATGGACGGGATTGCCTTCGAGAAAGCCGTAGTCGGCCTTGGGGTGCTCCAGAATTGTCGGCCCATGCCAGATTTTGACGGTTTCCAGTGCGGCGAGGCCAGGGCAGATCAGCTTACGGCCGCCAGAATAGCCGGCCATGAGGTGCGGCTCAATGAGGCCAAGGGTGATTTTAAGATCGGCCTGCACATAGCGTTTGTCGATCCATGCAGGGATGCCGCGATCGGTTGTGCCGAGGTAAGTGTGCTCTTCAAGGCGAGTGCCGTAATGATCTTCGACGCGATAATTCTTGCAGATTTCCTCGCCGAGCATTTCAATTTTTTCGGCATCGGTTGATTGCCGGTGCATGCCGGTGGCGACGAGGAAAAAGATTTCGCTGCGAGGTATCCCGGCGTTTTCCAGAATTGGCAGCATGGCTTCGGCTATGTGGCGGTTGGGCACAGGGCGAGTGATATCACAAATCACAATACAGGCAGATGTTCGCCCTGCGGCCAGTTCGGCCAGCGGAGGGGTGCCGGTCGGGCTGGCAAGCTTGGCGGCGATGGCGGCGACAGGGTCGGCAACAGGCTCAGCGGCGTGAATTTCAAGTGGACCGACGACATGGGCGTGGTTGATTTCGACTTCAAGACCCGTGCGGTCATAATCCATTTTGATTTTCATAATCCAGCCGATCCTTTTTGCAGTACTTTTGAATTGGAAATCACAATCATGCATCACTCAACCTGAATGCGAAAAGAAGCCCGACATGGCCGAGCTTCTTTCAAATCATATCAGATTAATGCAAAGGAGTCAGGCTGGCTCAGCGTCCAAACTTAAACCATGCCGGCACCAGCATCATGTCGTCAGGCGAAGACGGCGGGCTGACATTGCCCTGATGATTGGTATAAATGTCGTCGTGTCGGCTATGAAATCGGCGCGACTTGGAAAATTCGACATGGCCGTCGGCAAAGATTACATTCTGCCCGTGGCCGCCGTGAGAATCGCTGTTAAGGTGAAGCTGGGCCCAGAAATTGGTCGGTGCGGGATGATCACCGAAGATAGGAACATGTGATTGGAGACGTTCAGCCAGGCTTCGATTCAGATGTTTCATTCCCGTTGGACCACCAAGCCCGGGATGCACGGCATAGGCGTCTTTCAGAGCCGATTCGAGTTTTTGCGAATGAAGGGCAAAATCTTTCTCGATATCAGTCCAGTTAGGTAATTGATGCGCCTGCACCTGCTGATCGCAGCCGGGGCATGTGAGCGGAACCGAGTCGCTGAGGTGGCCAGTATGTCGCATCAAAACCAGCATCGCTCCGGCTGGCATCTGCTGATTCTGGGCCACAGCGCTGGGATAGGCGTTAAACGTCTTGGAATAAAGCTCAGCACCCTGCCAGAGCTGGGCAAGATTGGAAGAGCAGGCTAAATTTGAAGCGGTGAATTTCGCCCGATTGAGTGCCGGGAATGAGCCCAGAAACATCGCGAACATGATCGAAGCAGCCACGGCAATATCAGAAAATCGCCATTTCTGCCGCGGGATTACCGTCTCTCGAAAATGTTCCTGAAGTGTTGCCCGGCGCTGAATCTTCGCAAGTGTTTTTTCCGCCAGACGCGGCGGTGGTTGCAACTCAAGCCCGTCATCAGCCAGAAGAAAAAGCCCTTGTTTGATTTTATTCAGGCCAGCGGCTGAGGCCGTTTCGTCATCGAGCCTGTTGGCATCGTCAAAAAGGCCGAGCAGGAGACCAATAGCGTCTGGTGGTTCAGCTTGTGATACCCCGGAATTATGGCTCATGATGCTTCATCCTTCGTCATCGGCAGAGATGTGGTCAATACGTGCCTTCTCGGCCAATTTGAGCAGGGCCGAGTGCAGGCGTGACTTCACCGTTCCCAGCGGAACATGAAGAATCTCTGCAATTTCGCGGTATTTCAAATCCTGATAAAAAGCCATGATCAGCGTTTCTCGTAGCGTATCGGGAAGAGCAGCGATGCTATTTTGCACCCATTGGCGGCGTTCATCGGCCTGAAGGTTTGCAAGAGGCCCATCGGCCGCACTTTCCAGAAGCATCTCCAGGCTGTTTCGCATCGATTCGCCGTCTTCATCATTTGTTGACGCTGATAGGCTTTTGGTCGGATGCCGACCCACTCGCCTGAGTGTGTCAATCGCCTGATGATTCGCAATCGAATAGATCCATGGCTTCACCGCTCGGCCAGGTTCATACATGTGCCGTTTCTGGTGAATCTGGAGAAATGTATCCTGAAAAACGTCTTCGGCCAGCGACTTATTGCCCAGATAACGAACGAGATACCGGTAAATTTCCGCTTCGTATCGCGAGATCAGAATCGAAAAATCGGCATCATCGCCCGTCTTGGCATAACGTGCCATCAGGGCTTCGTCCGTGAGACCGTCTCCATTTGAAGCGCTCTCATGACCAACAACTTTAAGTACGTTCTGTTTCACCGGATGGTTCGCCAGATTTTTCTCTTTTTTTTTCGAAAAAGCGTTATGCGAAAATGTCGTGAATCACGCGGCCACCGACGTCCGTAAGGCGTTCGTCGCGCCCGCCGTGAAGCATCGTCAGTCGCTTGTGATCAAGCCCCATCAAATGCAGAATTGTCGCATGAATGTCATTAATATGGGCCTTGCCTGAAACAGCATTCAGACCAATTTCGTCGGTTGCCCCGTAAATCGTCCCGCCTTTAATGCCCCCACCGGCAAACCACATCGTGAAGCCAGTGGCATTATGGTCGCGGCCCCGACTGCCTTTTTGTGCCACCGGGGTTCGACCAAATTCGCCTCCCCAGATGACCAGCGTTTCATCCAGCAAACCTCGTCGCTTGAGGTCGGTTACCAGTGCTGCAACCGGCTTATCCGTAAGCCCACACATTTTCTCATGGTTGGCGTTTACGTCATCGTGGGCGTCCCACTGCATCGCCACCGGGCCACCGCCGGAATAAATCTGCACGAATCGAACACCTCGCTCAACCAGCCGTCTCGCCACCAGACACCGGCGACCAAATTCAGCGGTGCGATCCTCATCAATCCCATAAAGCCGCCGCGTCTCTTCCGTTTCTCTGGTCAGATCAACGGCCTCGGGTGCTTCAGCCTGCATCCGGTAAGCCAGCTCATAGCTCGCGATTCGGGCGTTAAGCTCCGAATCTTCCGGCCGAACGGATGCCTGGTTCAGGTCTCGAATCAGGTCAAGCGTCTTTCGCTGACGATCCTGCGTAAAGGTTTTGTCAGATGAAGCCAGATTTACGATTGGCTTTGGGCCGGCCCGGAAAAGCGTTCCCTGATACGCTGCTGGCAAATAGCCGCTCGACCAACAGGGTGCACCACCCTCGGGTGTACCCTCTGGCTGAGACATAACAACATAGGCAGGCAGGTTTTCAGATTCGGAACCAAGGCCGTAGGTTACCCAGCTGCCGAGACTTGGGTGGCCCATGAAGATTCGGCCAGAATTCATTTGATAATGAGCTGGTGCGTGCACCACACTATCGACCACGCAGCTACGCACCAGGGCAATGTCATCGGCCAGTGGGTGCATGTGCGGCACAAGGTCTGACATGTCCATGCCCGACTCGCCACACTTATACCATTTACGCGTATTGCCCAGACAGATCGGGTCGCTTTCCAGAAACTGGCTGTGAATTTTGCCAAAGCTCTCAGGCAGACGCTTGCCATCCAGCCGATCAAGGGCTGGCTTGGGGTCGTATGTCTCCATCTGGCTGGGTCCGCCAACCATGAATAAGAAGATACATCGCTTGGCTTTAGGTACAAAATGCCCAATTCGGGCCGCCAATGGGTTGGCGAGTGCTGTGCCATCGGCAAGACTGCGATTATCAAGGCCCAGCAGATGTTGGGCTGCCAGCCAACCGAAGCCGCCACCAATGGACCTAAGCCACTGCCTTCGCGACGGAATATTCAAGGTGGTATCACCGGCAAAAGGGCCTGGACATCTGTTCACGCTTGATTGGTTCATGGCTCAGCCTCAGTTCCTCTTGGCGGTAGTTTGTAATGTAACCTATGCCGTAGTTAGATCATAGACCAGTTGAGCAGGACAACTCAGCCGTTTGATTGCTGAGTCAGATTCTTCGACTGTTCGCCGATCACGGAACATAGATGAATTCATTAAGATTGATCAGCCCCAGGGCGAGGTCTGCCCAAGCTTTCTCATCCGGCTTTTGACCAAGAAATTCTTGCATTTTCTGTAGCTCGCCCGGACGCGGTTCACGAACAAGCACCCGCTGAAAAATCTGTGAGATTCTTTTAGCGGTATCATTTTCAACTGAAGTGATTTCCGCAAGTTTACGGGCTGAACTTTGCGAAAGTTCGCTGTTTAGCAGTACCAGTGCCTGCGGGGCGTGTGTGCTGACAGAGCGGACCGGGCATGGTGATTGTGTGTCGGGCGCGTCGAAGGCATCGTAAAGTGCGTAATGCACATTCCTTTTGCGATAGACAAAAAGCGATCGGCGATTGAATTCTTCCGGGTTCAGATCGACTGGCCAGAGATCTACCACTTCCGCTTCGGTGAAGATCAGTTCCTTGATTTCATCTTCAATCGGCACCTTGACTCCCGGGCCCCCCATTTTGAGGTTGAGCCGGCCTGACACTGTCAGCATAGCGTCGCGCAGTGACTCTGCTTCCATTCGCCGACGATTCATCCGGTAAAGGGTTTCATTGACCGGATCATCACGTTCTTGTTCGGGAACTATAAAATCGGATTTCATCCTGTAGGAAGCACTTGTCACCATCAGTCGATGAATGGGCTTGAGCTTCCAGCCGCCACGAATCAGTTCAGTGGATAGCCAGTCAAGAAGTTCCGGGTGACTGGGCGGCTCGCCCCGTGTCCCGAAGTCAGAAGATGTTGCCACAATTCCCCGACCGAAATGATGTTGCCAGAGCCTATTGACAATCACACGGGATACCAGCGGATTCGTTGAATCTGTGAGCCATTTCACCAAATCAGCCCGTGTCGGCTGACTGTTTTTTTTCGACGATGGCTGCCAGCCTGTTTCGCCTGCTGTAGCCAGAATCACTCCGGGAGGACGGGGAGCCACCGCTGGGCCATGATTTCGCCAGTCGCCTCTTTTATAAACATAAGTTGTTGGCGGTTCAGGTTTTTCATTCTTGATCGCAAATGCCTTGGCCGGTGGGTGCGGTCGCAGACGATCAAGCTCATAAACCTCTTTTTTGATTTTTTCTCTGGCTTGATGATCCGCCGGGTTCCTGGCAACTTCTTCGGCTACTTCCTCCCAATGCACTGTCAGGGCTGTGCCAATTCCGTCAACCAGTCGCTGCTCTTCAGGAGTTCTTTTCTCTTTCGGGATCGCCATGAGTTGCCGCTCCCTCGGTGTTAGGCCTTCCTCCTTCTCTTTTCGCAGCTTTTCTCGATAAGGCCGTTCAAGCTCTGCCTGGCGTTTTTTCAATGGTGCAATTTTGCCGTCTATCTCTTTGTTTTTAGCAGCAAAAGCATCTTTTTCCGGTTTTGATGCGATATCCTTTTCAACCAGATCAACACCAGCCCAGAAGGATTGCAGGCGATAGTAATCGGTTGTCGGGATCGGGTCGAATTTATGGTCGTGGCAACGGGCACAGCCCATCGTTAGACCCATGACAACAGAGCTTACAGTAGTCGTTATCTCGGTCAGGTCGTTTTTTCGCTTCTCCTCAGCCGGTATGTTGCCACTCACCACCTCACGCGGGCCACTGCGGGCGAAACCGGTGGCGATTAATGCCGAGACTTCATCTGGCCGAATTTCATCGCCTGCAATCTGTAATGCAAGGAACTGGTCGTAAGGCATGTCGTTGTTCAGGGCATCAATCACCCAATCACGATATCTCCAGGCATCCGGCCTGTCAGCATCCAGCTCAAAACCGTTGGAATCAGCATAATGGGCCAGATCCAGCCAGTGCTGTGCCCAGCGCACTCCATAAGCCGGTGAGGCCAGTAATCGCTCGACGAGTTTTTCGTAAGCGTTTGCAGATGTATCGCTGAGAAACTCACGAGCCTGATCTGGTGTGGGCGGCAGACCGGTAAGATCGAACGTGACCCGACGTAGCAGGGTGATTTTGTCGGCCTCGGGTGCATGTTTGAAGCGGACTTGCTCAAGGCCGCTTAAGATGAAGTTGTCGATTGGGTTGCGTATAAATTTCTTTTCCGTTACCTGCGGCGGTTCGGATCGTTTAATTGGCTGAAAAGCCCAATGCTCTTTGTCATCACTCGAGAATTTCTCAGGACCGGCGAATTGTACGGTCGTTTTTTTCTCCTGAGCGTTCATTGCGGGCGCCCAGAGCAGGCTGAAACAGACAAATGCAATAGGCATTCGGCAGGCGATTTCAAGCACGCTCGCTGAAATTGAAAACATCAGGCACCGTTGCATGTTTCGCAGTCCTGTCAAGGCGGGATTATCGGCAGGAAACAGCCAATCATTTAAGAATTGACATTTAAGCATTTTATACCTTGAGGGGCTTGCCAGACAAGACAAAACGAAGGACTCAGTAACAGTTGATCGCCATTATTCAAAAATTGAACGACAACTTTTCAAAATTTGTCAAACAAAAATACTGGTAATACAAGAAAAATTTCGATATATTAATGATAGTACCTGCCTAATGTTCCGCCAGATATTGCCTTGAACAGATTCTGATATACTATCTGTACGTAGGCGACCAGCCAGCGAACCAGACTTACGGAGGGCCACCGAGATGCTGACGATTTACGGACAGGGGCACAGGATGTGCGATGGTTTCTCACGCCGCAGCTTTTTGCAGGCTGGGGGATTATCGCTTTTCACTGGCCAGGTTCTCTCACTGACTGATATTTTCCAGGCAGAAGCGTCAGCAGCGAATGTGCCCGGTCAGAAGTCTGATCTGATTAATCCCCGAACTGGCCGTCATAAGTCATTGATTTGCGTCTTTCTGGGTGGTGGCCCGCCGCATCAGGATATGTGGGATTTGAAGCCTGACGCCCCGCAGGAAATTCGTGGCGAATTCAAGCCAATTGAAACCAATGTGCCTGGCATTATGGTGGGCGAAACGTTTCATCGGCTCGCGAAATTGCAGGATAAAGCGACTCTGATTCGTTCCGTAGTTGGCAACGATGGTGCGCATGCTGCATTTCAATGCTACACAGGCTATCGGCCGCAGGATCTGGCGGTAGTGGGTGGGCGTCCTTCGATCGGCTCAGTTGCTGCCAAAGTTCAGGGCACTGTCGATCCTTCCGTGCCTGCCTTCGTTGGTCTTTCACCCAAGACATCGCATGCACCGTGGGGTTCGCCGGGCGAACCTGGCTTTCTTGGGCCAACGTACTCGCCCTTCAAGCCTGATGGCCCAACTCTTGAAAACATGAAGATGCGCGACCTGACACTGGAAAAGCTCAACGACCGCAAAATGCTGCTTTCAAGCTTTGACCGTATGAGGCGGGAAGTTGATTACGCCGGCCAGCTGGCAAGTATTGACTCCAAAACCGCTCAGGCCTTTGATGTGCTGACGGGTTCGAAATTGCTTAAGGCACTTGATCTTTCAAAAGAAGACCCGCGCACCCGTGCCCGCTATGGCACAGGGCAGCCATTCAATTTCACATATGATGGAGCCCCGACCAATAACGAACTGATGCTTATCTCTCGTCGTCTGGTCGAAGCTGGCTGCCGCGTTGTGACACTGACGTTTGGTCGGTGGGATAGCCACGGCGATAACTTTAATCTGGTTCGTGATCACGGTGGCAAGCTCGATATGGCTCTTTCCGCTTTGGTGGAAGACCTTGAAGCTCGCGACATGCTCGACGATGTGACAGTGATTGCCTGGGGCGAATTTGGTCGCACACCACGCATTAATCCCGGCAAGGGCCGCGACCACTGGCCGCAGCTCAATTCAGCCTGGATCGCCGGCGGTGGCCTGAATCATGGTCAGGTTATCGGGGCGTCAAATCGCCTGGGTGAATACGCCACCGA
>JBILGL010000436.1:0-4239 GCA_044351075.1 Isosphaeraceae bacterium
ATTGGGCGACGGCCGATTTAATAGATCTGTCGCCGTGGAACGTGCCAGTTCCGCCTTCCAGAACGGTATTGCCACCCCCAGAAAGCCGCCCAGCACCGCCACGCAGGCAGCGATCGGCAGAAAACGCAGCAGCTTGATATCGAAAACAACGCGCGTTTTTGCCATCCGCCAGCCTGGCTCCGACAAATTCAGCCCCATCGCCAGCATGAACCAGAAGAGCATCGAAACGCTTGGGAAGCCCACGCCGCCCGCCGCCAGCCATGTCACGCTGATGGCCACCATCGCCGCCGCCATATGCTCTGCCCGAATCTGGCATCGTGCCAGCACCGATCGACACAAGAGCCAGCCAATAGCCCAGCCGCCCAGGAGCACAAGCCATCGCCGCAGCAGGTCTTCCTGAAACAGGTTCCACCCGCCCAGCACCGGGGCCATGATAAATGCCGCTGCACTGTAGCCCAGAATCTGGGCCTGCACCGAGCCAATCGCGAAAATCTCATAGTCCGTCAGCCGCTGCGGCTCGTGCTTCTCGTCCCGCGTCATCCGCCAGATGGCCAGCAGGACCGCCGCCGAAAAAGCCACCAGCGCCAGAATGCCGGCCGTGACCCAAACTTCCAGAAGCTGATTGTGCGGGTCGCTGATCTCTTCGGATGCCTGCGGCAGCTTGAACTGCATGTAGTAGTAACTGAAATTTGCCGGCCCGATCCCCCAGAGCCAGTGCCGGGCCTGACGAATAATCGCCCAGGTGGCCACCCAGTATTCGACGCGATATTGCAGGCTCTTGGTTGATTCAGTCAGCACCAGCAAATCCATCCGCCCAGTTACCAGGCCGGCAATGAAAAGGGCCACAATCACAAACAGCAAAGGCACGATGATCGTGATGATCGACCGCAGCCGCGTGCGCCTCAGCAAAAGCAGCGAAAGCACCGCCACGCCTGCCAGCAGGCCAAGATAGGCGCTGCGGCACTTCGTCCAGAGCAGGCATAAGCTGGTAATGAGAAGGATCAGCAGCAGCGGTATGGCCGTGGCCTGTTTGGAATTCCAGCGCGTCTTTGGCCGCAGGAGCTGATCAAACAGCAGACCCGTCAGCAGGACGATCGGCCCGACCAGCACACCCGCCAGCGAATTGGCCAGCGCAAAGGTCGCCATCACCTCATTGGAACCGAGCAGACGGTCTTCAAACGCCTTGCGGCTGGGCGACGATGGATCAATGCCCAGCGTCATCAGCGTTCGTTCCGGATTGGCCCGATAGGCCTCCCGAAGTGCGGGGAATTCGACAGTCGTCTGAAACAGCCCATAGCAAGCCAGCGCTGTGACCATCACAAAATTTGACCAGACCAGCCCCGACGACTGCGCCGGGTCCCTGGGCACCTGCCGGAAAATCAGATACGCCAGCCCCATCACCGCCCATTCGCAGGCCATGTTTGTCGCAGGCCGGGCATCCAGCGCCTGGCGGCTGCTGATGACCATCAGGAAAATCAGGGCAATGACCGCAACATCAGCCACACGCAAGCGAAACTGAAATTCAGCCCGCTTGAATCTGACAGCCGCAAAAGCCAGCGCGGCCAGAATGACCCAAAGGCACCACGATAGACCCGTGCCCTGCCAGGCATCTTCGCTGGGCCAGAGCATTCGCGCACCGACCAGACCGGCAAACAGGCCAAGAAAGCGGGAGTCCCAGCCGAGCGACGACTTGACCGAAAGATCGATCGAATCACGACGATGCACAATCGTCGGGGCGGCCGTTCGCTGGCGTGTCGATGATCGCCCTGCCATCAGTCGCCCCCGTCTTCAGCCCTTGCCTGATTCAGCCATTTCCCGGTCGGCACATACCGCTTTTTCATTGGCTGACGCACCGCATACCAAAGCGTGCAGAACATCAGTATGCAAAAACCGCCCACCGCCAGACCGAAACCAACCCACTCCAGCAAATTCTCAGGCGGCCACTTATCGTCATAGCCACCCATCACACTCACAAAAGCCAGTGTCGGCCCGGCCACCGTCCAGATCGTCAGCACCCCGAATGAAAGATACATCCGCCGGGCCACCGGCGAAAGCTGCTTCCAGGCCCCCATCAGCCATTTCTCGCTGATTCACGCCCAGCCTTCTTTGAAAGGCACATCGCTGCATGCTCTTCCCGCCGGGCATTCCACACGGCAATCACCGCATCAGGCCCATCGGCCAGCGGCACGGTGAAGGCCTCACCGCCATCCCGCCACTTCAGTTCGATCGTGCCCGCAGCCACGCCCTTCTCGCCAATCACCACCCGCAGCGGGAAGCCGATCAGGTCGCAATCCTTGAACTTCACACCCGGGCGCTGGTCGCGATCGTCCACAATCACATCCGCCCCGGCATTCGAAAGAGCCGTCGCAAAGCGATCCGTCAGGTTCATAATCTCCGCGTTATTCACCGCCAGCGGCACCAGCACCACGTCATAAGGTGCAATCGGCATCGGCCAGATAATGCCATTGGCATCGTGGCACGCCTCAACCGCCCCAGCCAGAATCCGGTTCACGCCAATCCCATAGCATCCCATAATCATCGGCTGCTGCTTGCCATGCTCATCCAGAAACACGGCGTTCATCGCCGAAGAATACTTCGTGCCAAGCTTGAAAACGTGACCAATCTCAATGCCCTGACAAATCGTCATCGGCTCGCCTGTGCCTTTCGGGCTTGGGTCGCCGGCCTCGGCATTACGCACGTCAATCACCCGCTCCAGCGCGAAATCTCGCCCCGGCACGGCATTGACATAATGCACGTCCACCTCATTGCCGCCCACCACCGCCCGCGGCATCGCCGCCACCGACGGATCAACCACCAGCGGAATCTTGATCCCAATCGGCCCCAGAAAGCCCATCGGCACGCCCGTCGCCTTCAAAATCTGCTCCGGCGTGGCCATTTCAATCGCCTTCGCACCAAATGCCCGCCGCACTTTGGCTTCGTTGGCTTCATGGTCGCCCCGCACCAGCACAGCCACAATCTGCTCATCTGCACTAAAGACCAGCAGCTTGGCCGTTTCCTGCGGCTTCACACCCAGAAAAGCCGCCACTTCCTCAATCGTCCGCTTGTGCGGCGTCGCCTTCTTCTCAGCCGCTGGGGCAGCCGGGTCTGTCGCCGCCGGCCAGGCAATCCTGCCAATCTCGGCCCGCTCCACATTGGCGGCATAGCCTGTGGAAACGTCCTGAATAATCTTGTCCTCGCCTGTGGCACACGGCACCATGAATTCGTGCGAGCTGTCGCCGCCAATCGGGCCCGACTCCGCCTCAACAATCACATAAGGCACGCCGCAGCGGTCGAAGATTCGGCAATACGCTTCATACATGTCGTCGTAAGCCGTGTTGAGCTGATCGACATTCGTCCCAAACGAATAGGCGTCTTTCATCAAGAATTCACGCGTCCGCAGCACACCAAAGCGGGGCCGAGGCTCATCGCGAAACTTCGTCTGAATCTGGTAAAGCGTCATCGGCAATTGCCGATAGCTCGAGACAAGGTCCCGGGCCAGGTCTGTCACCACCTCTTCATGAGTCGGCCCAAGCGCCACATGCCGGTCGCCCGAGAGCTTGAGCTGCATCAGCAGGTTGCCGAACGTCTCATACCGGCCCGTCTCTTTCCAAAGCTCAATCGGCTGAAGGGCCGGCATCAACACCTCGACCGCACCCGCCCGATTCATCTCTTCCCGAACAATCGCCTCAGCCTTCCGCAAACTTCGCAGGCCCATTGGCAGATAGGTGTATGCCCCAGAGCCCAGCTGGCGGATAAACCCGGCCCGCACCAATAGCTTATGGCTCGGAACAACGGCGTCGGATGGCGATTCTTTAAGCGTGGGGATAACTGTTTGCGACCAGCGCACGTTTTTTATTCCTGCTCTGCTGAATTGAGAGATGACACTGCGATGAAACCACAGCCCATCAAGACCATGGCACGCTTAAACACAAAGTTTACACACAACCGCAGATTATGTCCAACCAGAAGAGAACGTCGGCCGAAACGCGATCAGCCCGGATTGAAACAGAAATCCTTTCTGCGAACAACAGTTTTTAAATGTAAAAATAACCAGTCGAGCAATGTGATGAAGAAAATTAATAAACAAACAGACAATCCCCCAGAGCAAAGCCATCTTCCTCTTCGATGGCTTCCTCAGGGGGGATTTTTTTATTTGATGAAATGCAGTTGCATTAAGTTTAATGTAATCTACTTCAGCGGATTTGGCCCGGAATCCGGCTTTTTCAGCTTCTTTTTCTG
>JBILGL010000437.1:0-4238 GCA_044351075.1 Isosphaeraceae bacterium
TATGGACAGATGACGAGAATGGATTTGGGTTTTCCCTGGGAAGGGATCATCAGTTGGCCTATGTTACCTTGGGCAGGATTTTTCAGATCTGTTTAACGCAAGCCCATACATGAAATTGCGCTGCTTACTCTGGGATCCATACAATTATTATGCAATAATTTCTGTTCATTAAGAATAGAAAATATCGGCGGATTTCGGATAATTAACCGTAAAGTTATATGTTTAATGAGGTTTCGGTAATCATATTCTGGTGGTTAATCGTATCGAATTAGTCTTTATGCGTGCATTTGGCCTCGTGAGGACCATTTATTGATTTGGTTCTTCAGGGATTTCTGTAGGTAAATCCTTCTGGCATGAATTTCCGTTTGCCGCAATAGAATAGGATTCTCCTGCGATAACTTTCGAAGTTTCGTAGCCTGGGGACACTAAATTTCAAATGCTGAACTTTGCGAAGCCAAGTGATAATCAAGTAAGCCTGAGCGGAAGAAAGGCACTGCTGAGGAGCACCGCGCGAGCCGACTCAGGGGGCCAGGACCGGAATGACGACAACGATGTGATGGGGCAAACGCCTTGAATCAAGTTCACTGTGTCTTTCCAGGGCTGGCACGAACGCGATAAGCTCTCGCGGCAGGATGCCGCGAAATCGGTCACAGTAAGTTTCCATTCAAGTCTTAAGCCAACCAGCAAAAATTCCAGTTTGCGGTGAACCAATACTTGGATTATCTATGAAAAATTACTCGAATTTCAAGTTCAACTGTTGTATTTGGATCGATGCTTTCGAATTCTAAACTCATCAATTACTTTCGCGAGTAGTCCTGGTAGGAAGGCTGAGATAGCTAGAACTCGACCCATATTTGTTTCAATCTCACGAATTAGAAATTTGGACCAATCCTTAGTGTGTAGCCTAAACCTGTTATAATGAATTGCATGAATAAACAACTTCCACGGATATTTTGGAAAAAGGCGAATATTAAAATTCAGATGCCCCAAATGTATCATCGCTAGAGTAATGGCTGATCCAGATTTCAATTTCGCCAATACGACCGAATTAGAATTAGATAGATTATCCCCCAGTTCTCTGTGGTAAATTCCCAGGCGCTCATTATGGGTGAAAAATATCGAGAATTTTTTATCAAACGCATAAATAACATAGCCTTCTGGGAAATATAATTTTTTATATTGCTCTGGGAAGGGAAATTCCCTGAGCTTCTCCAAATGAAACGCCATCCAAACATCTGATGGTAGTTTGTTTTCGTACACAAGTTCAACAAATGACTTACTGAAATCATCTAGTTCCAGATTTTTTCCAAACAGCTCTCCATTTGGGTTGAGTAACAAAAATGCCCTGGCGGCTACTTCCGAGACGGTTCCTATATGTGGCTTTAAATCCATTTTCAATACTTCAACAGCATTTGGACTTAGTTCGTCATCGGAGTCCAGACACTCAAAATAAGTTCCTTTGGCCATGCCTAACGCGTAATTCCATGCAATGTGCTTGCCGGCATTCTGCTGATAGAAATAACGAATTGGAAAGGTGGCTGATTGGATCCAATTATTCACAAGTTCTTCAGTGGAATCGACTGAACCGTCATCGACTATGATCCACTCAAAATCCTGACAGCTCTGTGCCTTCAAGCTTCTATAAACACGCTCCAGCGTATGTGCACGATTGTAAGTCGGAGTAAAAATTGTTAAGAACGGTTTCTGAGTACTCATACTGCTCACTGAAGTTGATGTGCGACATTTGAGATTATCTAGTCTATCAATTATCGCAGATTAATTCATTAAGCGGGTTCTTGCAAATCAGACTTTTGACCAGTTAAAAATATCTGAATTCACGTAGAAAGCCGGTTTATTAATTTCGTTTATCTGGTTTCTATTGTTATGCAAAGTCTGCACAGAATAGGGTGCTGTTTTTCTGAGAGGATCAAGGGTGATCCGGCCCGATTTGGCGAAATGGAATCAATTGCTTGAGCACTCACTTTAAACTGTCATTCATTTCATCTTGAGCTTGAATGATATTGCCCCGTCTTTCATTGAAAGTCGGTGACTGATCATAGTAGTTTAAATCGCTCTTACAGATACGGCATGAATGATGACATCAGGCTTAAATTCCATCATCGTGTCGCGAACCGATTCAATGGACGCGATATTCATTGGCACAACCTGACAAACGGTGAATTGCTCGGCCGCATAGTTTTACTACTGGTTGGGGCCGGTGAGTATCACGCGGTTGTCGGCACGGCAGGCCAAGCCCAGACTTTTGCCCAGAAAGCCTGTTTGACCAGTGATGAGAATCGTCTGTGACATACTCTTCGCTGACTTCGCTCTGATGTGATTTGAAGAAGCAATCAACTGAATATCATTGGCTTGAGAAAGCCTTTGAGTCGTGCAATCAGACAATGATTATGAATTGAGTTCCTTTCCACTCAAACATAGTACATTGATCTGTTTTTCCCTCGAAAAAATCTTATCCAGATTTGGCTCGGTTATTTCAATCGGAGAAATTGTTTTGCCTCCGTCAAGATAACATTCGTAACCGAACTTCCTTTTCAGGCCAATTAACAGCTCAAATGGAGAATGGCCTCGGGATCTTATCCAGGGATCAGTGACTTCAAGGTAGAGAACCGGACGATCTCTATGAATAAGCGCTTGAGCTCCGGCCAGAACTTCGGGTTCGAAGCCTTCTACATCGATTTTAAGAATTCCGATATTCTGCAAGTTTCGCTCGAAGATGAGATCATCAAGCCGGTGGATAGGCACATTGATAGCGTTGTGAGAATCAGAGATGCTGATTTTTCCACCTCCTGTATTTGACTTGCTGGCGACGAAAGAGACGGAACCGTTGTAATCGCCTAAAGCAAGATCCCAGACATCAATCAACGGTCTGAGGTCTGAATTCAGATCGATCTGAATTTTGAGAATGCGGGCGATTTCCGGATTTGCTTCCACGGCAACGACTTTTGCGTTTTCATCGTTTTGAAGCTTCAGATGCCGGGCAACTTTGAGTGAGTATGCGCCGATGTTTGCACCGACATCGATGATTGTAGAGCCTTTTCGATGAAATCGAAGACAGTGCCGCCAATTATCTTCAACAAGATCAGCCCAGATATGCCACTGCATGTAATCGGAGCGGTTCACTTCAAAGAGAACACCGTCTCGTCTGATTCTGACCTTATCATCGGATCGAAATTGATGATTCAGCGGGATAAATGGAACTGCCAGAGAGCTATATCGGCTGGCCCACACGGGAATTGAAGAACAACCGAGTAAACGTATTATTTTATGGGTGATCTCGCTTTTTATGCTCATTTGACTATTCCTGATTCGAATTTGTATTTTGAAGGATTCTTGACGATCAGCAATCGAGCGAACTTTCCTGCAATCATGATCCACAAAACCAGGCAGATACATGTCAGGCTGTTTCTTGAAAATTGAAAAATCATTCCAAATACAAGAAAACTGATTCCGATTGATAATAATGGTATGTTTGATATTGATGTACGAATTGATTTGAGTTCATGATTTTTTCTGATGAGAAAATTGACAAAAAGGATTGTCAGAGAATATGCAAGCAGCGAAGCCCAAGCAGAACCAACAACTCCATATCTTGGAATAAGAAGAAAATTTGCAATTATATTTACAGATCCTGTAATCATCGAACTCCACATTAATGTTCGAACCTGTTCATAAGCGGTGAGTATTGGGCTCCACAAGATATACCATAAAGGTATGACAGCAGTCACTACAGCCAGTGGCCACGACAGCTCAACAATCAAGATATACTTTGCGGGAAACCAATTTCCTACCCACGAAATAATCACAGCTCCAGTAAAACTTGCCATACACCACAACCACAGGCATGGAACGATTTGGTTCCGTATCAAATGGTTGATGCCTTTTATATTGTTATTTAAACGCATTTTGATGATTCGAGGTGCTGACAGAAGGCCAGCGATTTGAGGTACTTGCTGGACAATTCCAGCGATTTGAATGGCCAATGCATAAACAGCAAGTTCGGCATTTCCCATGAATCGTCGAATCATCAGATAATCAACTGTATTTGTACTGAGTAAGCCGATCATTATTGTCGGAATCAGTGGCCAGGAATACCGAATAATTTGGCGGCAGGTGGCAGCGTCAGGGCGAATTGGTCTGCCAACTTCACGACGAATCAACCAGATTGCAAATGACATTGAAAACAGGCAACCGGCAATATAGGCCGGCAGAATCGTTTC
>JBILGL010000438.1:0-4231 GCA_044351075.1 Isosphaeraceae bacterium
AAGACCAGTCAATTTTTCGAAATATTCGGTTTCATCGGTCACACTGTTAAGTGTTGACACTTTCATGAGATAATCCATCCAGCGAATCAGGCCGTCCAGGTCCTCTCGTTCGGCAATTTTGATTTGTAATTCACCGGAAAGTTCCATTAACTCGGCTTGGGACGATGCGCCGGAACGCACTAATTTTTCGGAACGAGCGACTTCCACTCGCAGCGTTTCCAGCCGCTGATCTGTCTGCGCAAGTGCAATTTTCAAATCGTCAAGTGCCAGTGAACGATAGCTTAGCCATGGGTCATAAGTGTTTTGAGCAAAAACAGTTGACGAACTTATTGAAATCGCTGCCGACAAGAATGCTGAAATCATCATGAACCGTATTGCTGAACTGTCGAAGGAATAATATTTAAATTGACCGGATTTGTTGGTTAACATGTGAGTATTCTCAGTCACCGGGTATTCAAGTTGAATGGTCTTCCTGACAATTATCTCAGATGGGTATCGAAATGAACAAGCTTTTTGATTTGTCGGGCAAGGTTGCTGTCGTCACAGGTGGCAATGGCGGCATTGGTTTTGGTATTGCAAAGGGGCTGGCCGCAGCCGGCGCATCAATTGCAATCGTTGGCCGTAATCAGGCAAAAACACTTGATGCCGCAGCCCAGCTGGCGATTGAATATGAAATCAGATCCACAGGATTCGTTGCCGATATCAGCCAGCCAGAGCACGTCGGCGGCGTTGTGGAAAGCATATTAAGCCAATTTGGTCGAATTGATATTCTAGTGAATAATGCTGGCATTAATATTCGAAAAAGACCTGAATTATTAACGCTGGAAGAATGGAATGAAGTGATTCGAATTAATCTCACCGGCTCATTTATGATGTCAAAAGCAGTTTACCCTGCAATGAAACAGCAGAAATCAGGCAAAATTATCAATATTGGCAGCATGACTTCCATTTTTGGGGCGGCGTTTGCACCCGCTTATGCGGCGTCGAAGTCGGGCGTGGTGCAACTGACCAAAAGCCTTGCTCTGGCATGGGCAGCCGATGGAATTCAGGTCAATTGTATTTTACCCGGATTTATTGAAACAGATTTGACTGACAAAGCGAGGGTCGAGGTTCCAGAGGTTTATGATAAGGTCGTCGGGCGAATTGCGGCAGGGCGTTGGGGCAGGCCCGAAGATCTCTCAGGCACGGCGATCTGGCTTGCCTCGGATGCCAGTAATTATGTCACCGGCGTTGCCGTCGCTGTGGATGGAGGCTACAGCTCGGCTGTATAATTATATGATCTGAAGCAGAGAGAACGATCACACCACCGTCAGTTGCGATGAGACCAGTAATTCATAATCCTCACAATTTCAGCATCAATCGAGTACATAAATGCAATTTGTACCATCAAACGAGCTTGAAGCATCATTACTTAAAGCCATCAATGAGCCTTCGCATCGTCCAACTTTTTATCTGGATCTGGCTGGTTCTACTGTTTTTATCATTCAGCATGGCGTGCCGATTCCGAATGAACAAGAAAAACGTGAAATGCAAGCAGGCGAATCCTTACAGATTCTACAACTTGAATCGAATGGTAAATACTATATTCCCATATTCTCCTCATTAATTCGTCTTCAGCCAGTGATTACCGGCGAAGTGGCTTATCTGGGAATTAATGCAATGGAATTATTTAAAATGACCAAGGGCGCTGATTTGCTGCTCAACCCTGGCTCTGAATTCTGTAAGGAATTCTCAGCCAGTGAAATTGCGGAATTGATTGATGGCACTATCGGCAAAACAGCCGAGCAACGAGTCGAAGAAGAAAATATCGATGTCCTGATCGGCGAGCCGGCAAACTATCCCAAAGATCTGGTTGAATCGCTGAAAAAGCATTTTGCTAAAGATAAACGCATCAAGCGAGCCTGGATCGCACAATTGCTTGATCCTCGCGTCGATGTAAAACCACACACACTACTGGCACTTGAGGTAACAACAGATTTCGAATTCATTTTAGAGGAGATTGGTCAGTCCAATCAGGGAATTGAAATCCCAGAACCACCTCTTGATATTTATCAAGTCACAGGCAAAGGCGAACTTGATAACTATTTTCTTCGAGAAACCAAGCCTTTTTACGCCCGCAAACGATTCGGAGTTTTCTGATTCCTCCGTTAAATTCAAAAATAAAACCCGGCAATCTGAATTGCCGGATTTCAGCTTACTGAATTGAATTTCAATTCAAATTATTTCGCAGCCTTGATCCGTGCTTCAAGCGTTTTATTGGTTTCGTTGAAGACGTATTCAAGATAGTCATCCTGCTCATGGGCAAGCACTTCGAGTGCAATCTCCTGAGCCTTGGCAGCATCGGCACCCCGGAAGAATGACAACGCACGAACGGCTTCAAGCCTCACTCGCGGATTACTGTCGTTGACGAGCTTCTGCAAGTGATTGAGCGGCTCTTTGACCCGATCACGCCACTGCAGCAGGACACGAGTTGCAGCCGCTCGGGCGCGTGAATCCTTACTCTTGAGCACATCGGCCAGCAGCGATTCATTCACAACGTTCAGATTCTGATGCAGCCAAAGGCCTTCCAGCACATGGTGCTCATAATTGGCGTCGCTCTTGCTAAGATTCGCAAGCCATGTCTTCAGCTCACCCAGCACAGCCTGAGGCTCGCGGCTGCCAAGTTCGGCCCGGGCACGATAACGAACGCGATCATCCGTACTCTTGAGCAAATCCAGAAGATTGGCAATCGGCTCGCCAGCAATCTTCGCTGGCTGAACCAGCGGCCGATCCTTGTGCGTAATACGGTAAACGCGGCCGTGCACATGGTCACGATTGGGGTCGCGAAGGTTGTGCTGCATGTGTCCGATGATCGTGTTGTGCCAGTCCACAAAGTAAATCGATCCATCAGGTGCCACTTCCAGATCGACTGGACGGAAGTTTGGATCATCCGATAGCAGAAGAGGCTCCTGCTCCACGGCTGTGAAGCCTGAACCAGCGTCCTTAAACTTGTATCGCAGAATGCCCAGCACGCCAATCACATTCTCAACCAGCAGATCTCCCTGATATTCATCCGGAAAGTGCTTGCTGGAAAGAATTTCGGTGGCAGGGCAGGGGCGTGTGCGCTGCTGATACACCTGCTTGAAGCGTGGATGCTTGCGAGGGAAGTCGAGCGAACCACTGAAGCCTGTGCCCCAATAGGTCACAGCACCAGTTCCATCCGTCACGAAGTCCTGACCCCAGGCATCAAATACGTGCCCATGAGGATTCGCAAAGCCATAGCTGGTATAAGCTTCAAACTTGGATGTGCGAGGCTCGAAACGGAAAACGGCGCCATTCGCCGTCCGTTCAGGTGCACGCCAGGGCGACTCCACCTGCGAATGGTGGAATGTCCCTTCCTGCATGTATAGCGAACCGCCCGGATCAATCACAAAGCTGTTGATCGTGTGATGGGTGTCAGCCGTATCAACGCCTGTCATCACAATCTGGCGAATATCTGCAACGTCATCTCCATTGGTATCCTTGAGATACATCAAATTCGGAGCCTGGGCCACCAGCACACCACCATTCCAGAACTCAAATCCGGTTGGGTTGTGCAGCTTGTCGGCAAAAACCTTGAGCTTATCGGCTTTACCGTCGTTATTTGTATCCTCAAGAATGAGCAATTTGTCATTCATCTCATCCTTTGGCTTCCAGTGCGGATAGCTCGGCCAGGCTGCGACAAAAAGACGCCCCTTGGTATCAAAAGCCATCTGCACCGGGTTGGCCAGCTCGGGGAACATCGTTTCGTCGGCAAAGAGATTTACCTTCAAATCCTTTGGCAGCTTCATCTTGGCAATTGAATCCTGACCGTTAAGGTAAGGATGGGCGCCGCCCGGTAAAGGCCCTGGCTTATTGGTGATAACCGGAATGAAATCAGGGGTGTTTGAATCATCAACCTTGAGGTCGCCACCATTGGCGACCGCCCAGACGCGCTTGTCGCGATTGGCAGTCATCACGTCAAGAATTTCCATCTCGCGCTGCATGACCACACGATTCGTCTGACCATTGATGAACTTGAGATCGGCACGACCACCGTAAATCGAATAGCCATCAGTCGTTCGGTAGCGATTATACCAGAAGTGATTCTTATCCAGAACGGCCCGACGGACTGCTTCCAGCTTCGCCGCACCCGGCTCATTGAGCGAACCAAACAAAGCCTTCTCAATGATCTCAGCCAGTTCGCGATTACCTTCCGGCGAAAGGTGGCAAC
>JBILGL010000440.1:0-4222 GCA_044351075.1 Isosphaeraceae bacterium
CATTTCAGAAGCAATCAGGCCCTGAATTCCATTGAAATGATCGGCATCGGCATGGCTGATGAAGAGTCGATCAATCTGCCGTATTCCAAGCTCGGCGAGTGCCGGGGCGACGATTCTTTCACCGACTGCGGGCGAGCCCATCTGACCGCAGTCGTAGAGCCAATTCTGGCCATCGGGCCATCGAATTGCAATTGCAAGACCATGCTCGACAGCCAGCACATGCATTTCAAGGTGTTCAGGGAATCGGCTCCGGCTTGTTCTTTGGTAATAAACCATTGAGATAAACAGCGATGCAATGACAACAAGCCAGCCGGTGAATTGCAATCGCCTGATGATTGCCGAGTAATTAACCAGAATGATCAGGCTGAGAAATATGTAAAAAATAATGACGATCAAAAGATCAGGCGACTGAAATGCAATGGGGGGCATTAGTCGGTCAAGCGACCAGTCGAGAATGGAAGTGCAGATGGACATGAGCCACCCGGCCGATTGAATCAGCATTCTGCCCAGAAGCCCGAGCCCGAAAAGACTGAAACAGATACCGACAAGACTCATGATTAATGCAAGACTGGTGGCGGGAACCAATGGAAGATTCACGGCGATTGCCACCGGATTAAGTGCGCTGAAATGAAAAGCTACAAGCGTGGCCGTGAAAAGCCAGACGACAGATGAAATATAAATGGCTTCTGTAAGAGAAATCAGGCCGATGATTGAAATGCGAAAAATGATGATCAGTTGATAAATAATGAAACTCGGCATGCTTTTGACCTCGGCTGTAGCGGCATCAAGAAATTTCGGTTTGCGGAGTGCACTCCAAAGCCGTTCCAGCGGGTGTTGAAGGGAATGAATTTTGAATATTCTGCTGAAATGGCTCCATGATTCGGTTGCGAATTGAATTCCGGCAGTGCCGAGAAATGAAAGTTGGCAGCCGGCGTCAAAAAACTGTGAGGGTCTGAGCCAGAGAATGATGCTGCCTGCGAGCAGCATACGACCCCAGAAATGGCCCGGCTGATTTCTCGCCATGGAAAGGCTGATGACAGATGTCATCAGGGTGGCTCGCAGCACGCTGGCTCCATTGCCCACCAGCAACGAATAAAATGCTGAAGAGAGAATCACAAGGCATGCAGTGGCGAATAGATTGCATTTCAGGCAGCGGGCGATCCACATGACGAAAATGGCGATGACCTGAAGATGAAGACCTGAAATTGCAAGCAGATGGAGAGTGCCGCTATCGCGAAAAAGGCGACGATCGTTTTGCGAAACTGATTCACGAATGCCCAGAACAAGGGCTTCCAGCAGCGGGGCCTTATCCATTTCAACAGCTGAGGAGATGCAATCGCGGCATCGGCGGCGAATTTGATCAATGTAGTATCGCCAGTAGCTGAGAGGCTCGTCGGGATGAGTTTCAATTGAAGCATGATTTCGAAAATTAATCAGCGCATGCACCTGGCGGCTTTGCCAGTAACTGGCCCATGAAAAACTGCCGGGATTCATGGCCTGGGGCAGGGGCTCAAGCCATCCGTAAATACTGACTGGCATGCCGACATGAATATTGGCAAAATCTTCAGGTCTGGCTTCAATCAGAATGCTGCCACGGCTGCGGCGAGCTTCATTGTAGCCGGCAACATGATCCGTTTTTAATATAATTCGGGCCTGGGATTCTGATGCGATTTCATGACGCATTATTTCGCGGTCAGTTACATAGCCATGAAATTTCAGCAGTCTTGGACGGTTTTCACTAATAATATGACGGACGTCATCGCCTGAAAAACCATGAATTTCATCATAATATCGCAGCGAAGCGGACATGGCTGAAAAACAGAGACAAAAAACGAGAAATTGAAAGCGAGAAATGCCTTTGAGAATCGATCGAAAGGTGTTTAATAAAAGTAGTAGCAGAGACGAACCAAATGCAATTTCAATACCGGCATAATGAACTAGAATGATACCGGTTGATATGCCGGTGAATGCAATGAGCCATGCCTGATGAATCGTATTATTGAGAAAACGGGTGATACGATCGATTCTCATTGCATTCCGGGCTGTCGTTTCCGGAGCAGAATGAAAATCAGTAGTGACTGATTGCATTTCCATGCCTGAAATGACACCGGCAGAAAATAAGGGGCGATCGATCTATGAATTGACGAAAGACGACAGACTCAGGTATTTAACAGGAAATGGTAATTGATCGCAACATCAAAAAAACAAAGGGTTTGAAAGTAATAAGGCAAAACGTGGTGAAGAATCAGGTTTCCCACTGGCCGCTGGAGGGATGGAGGGCTGAAGCGATGCGGTCCAGCGGTAGCACGATGCGGGCCGCGCCGCGACGAATGGCTTCCCGGGGCATTCCAAAAACGGTGGAAGTGGCTTGATCCTGGGCTATTGTTAGCGAACCGGCTTCGCGCATTTCAAGAAGGCCCATGGCACCGTCGTCGCCCATACCGGTGAGAATTGCGCCGGCGCCGTGTGGCCCGGCAGCCTGAGCCACAGAGCGGAAAAGGACATCGACACTTGGTTTATGGCGATTCACCGGCGGGCCGTCAATCAGCTCGACCTTGAAGCCGGTGCCGGATCGCTTGATCACTCCATGAAAATTACCGGGAATGATGAGCACGTTGCCGGGCTTGATGATTTCATTGTTGCGGCATTCATGCACTTGCATCTGAATTTTAGGGTCGTTATTCAGGCGATTGGCAAAAGCCCCTGTGAAATCAGCAGGCATGTGCTGAACAATGACAATGCCGGGAGAGTCAGCCGGAAAACCAGCCAGCAATTGATGCACAGCCTGAACGCCACCGGTAGAGACACCCACGGCGATGACTTTTTCTGTGACCGGGCCGCGGGGCTGGTAAGGCTGTTTGGGCAGGATGGTATCGGCTGTGAGCCGGCCATCGTTGGGCGTGGCGATCGCTGTCGGGGCTTCTTTTTTGATTTGCTGCATCTGCCCAACCCGAACAGCGTTGCGAATACTCTCAAGCAGATTGGCAGACCAGACGGAGAGCTTGGAGGGGTCGCGCCAGTCAGGCTTGGCGATCACTTCCATGGCCCCAATTTCAAGAGCGGAGAGGGCCCTGTCGGCAATGGAGGTGCACATGACAACCGGCAAAGGATGCTGACGCATGAGTTTACGAAGAAATGTCAGGCCATCCATGCGAGGCATTTCAACGTCGAGCAGGATGACGGCCGGCACCAGTTTTTTGAGGACTTCGACGGCTTCGTAGGGGTCGCTGGCGGTGGTGACGGCAAAGCGGGGGTCAGATTCAACGATCGAGCGGAGTGTCTGACGAACAACGGCGCTGTCGTCAACGATCAGCACATCCAGCCGCGATTGGGCCGGTTTCGTTAAAGGCTGCCCTATATTGCTTTTACCTGCCATTTTGATCAGCTCTCCTTACGATAAACCGAAGGGAGAACCTTACGCAGGGAAGCAGGGATGGTGGGTAGAATTTCGCCATTGCCCATGATCAGCCAGCCGCCGGTGCGGACACATCCAGAGAGGCGATCAAGCAGCTTGATTCGTTCTTCGTCGGCGAAGTAAATTGAGACATTCCGGCATAGCACGGCATGGAAATCCGTCGGCACTCCCCACTGAGGCGAGCGGAGGTCGAGGTGACGGAATTTCACGAGGTCGCGGACTTCAGGAACGACGCGAAATGTGCCGTCTTTAGGGCCTGTGCCACGCATGAAATAGCGGCGAAGCAAATCCGGCGGCACACCGGCAACGTCTCGCGTATTGTAAATTGCTCTGGCAGCATTCTTTACAACTTCAAGCGAGAGATCAGAAGCCCAGATTTCGACTTTTTGCGGGGTCAGGTTGGGGATTTTGTCCACGAGGATCATGGCCAGGCTGTAAGGCTCTTGCCCGGAGGAACATCCGGCTGACCAGATGCGCACGGGTGTGCCAGCGGCTTCACGAATCGCCTGCTGCAATTGCTCGGCCAGAAATGTGAAGTGGGCCGGCTCGCGGAAGAATGAGGTGTGGTTAACTGTGCTCAGGTCAACCAGAAGCTGCATTCCCGGACCATTGGGATCAACACGTAAGACTTTATCAACAAATGAGTAAAAGCTAGAAAAGCCACGCTGCTGCAGCCTGGCACGAAGCCTTGCCTGAAGCAGGCCCATGCGGTGCGTTTCGAGCGTGATGCCGATTTTCTGGCGAAGGAAAGCAACAACGGGCGCAAAATCTTCAACAGACCACGGTTCCGGTGTGTTTCCGGAAGCG
>JBILGL010000441.1:0-4216 GCA_044351075.1 Isosphaeraceae bacterium
GGTTGTATTCACGTTCCAGACGCTGCTGCACAATTTCCATATGCAGCATGCCGAGAAAGCCGCAGCGAAAGCCGAAGCCGAGGGCGTCGGAAGTTTCCGGCTCGTAGGTGAAACTCGAATCGTTAAGTGCTAGCTTTTGCAGAGCGAACCGAAGATCTTCAAACTCATGGGAGGACTGCGGAAAGAGGCCGCAGTAAACCACCTGTTTCGGCTCCTGATAGCCGGGCAGCGGGATTTCGGCCTGACGGTAGGCATCCGTCACGGTATCACCGACTCGAACGTCGGCAATCCGCTTGATATTGCAGTGAATATAGCCGGACTGGCCGGTTGAAAGCTCTTCGACCGGTACTTCCTGCGGCCGAAACTGGCCCATACCGAGAATGTCGTATTCCTGACCGGTGGCCATCAGGCGAATCTTCTGGCCCTTGCGAAGAGAGCCGTCCACAATTCGCACATAGGCGACCACACCGACATAGTCATCAAATTTGGAGTCAAAAATCAGGGCCCGCACCGGTCCCTCGGTTTTGCCGGAAGGGGCCTTGACCTTCTCGATAACGGCAGCCAGGAGCTCAGGCACGCCCATACCGGTTTTGGCACTGACGGAGAGAATTTCGTCGGGATCGAAGCCAAGCGTGTTGTAAATTTCTTCCCGAATATCATCGGGCCGGGCTGCCTGCATATCGAGCTTGTTCAAGCACGGCACAATTTCAAGGTCGCCTTCAAGGGCCAGATAGGCATTGGCTACCGTCTGGGCCTGCACGCCCTGCGTGGCATCCACCAGCAGAATGGCCCCTTCGCAGGCGGCCAGAGACCGACTGACTTCATAGTTAAAATCAACGTGGCCGGGCGTGTCGATCAGGTTCAGCTCATATTCCATGCCGTTGTAATGATATTTGATAGCAACAGCGCGTGCTTTGATGGTTATGCCACGCTCACGCTCAAGATCCATATCGTCGAGCAATTGATCGCGCGACTCGCGTTGGGTGATCGCACCGGTGTGCAGAAGTATTTTATCGGCCAGCGTGCTCTTGCCGTGGTCGATATGGGCGATAATCGAGAAATTGCGAATCTGCGATGGGGAAATCGGCATGGTCGGTCGTCAGTTCCCAGGATCATCAGAACCGGTAGAGGGCTTCGATTGAGCGATGCCTGCCGGCTGTCATCTTCCTACACACTTTAAATATAGCAATCAGACAAGATTTCGGGGAGACCGAAAAATTTAAACTGGCTGGCTGCCCTGCGATTACTGACCGGCGTTAATGGTTGTCAGCACGGCCCGATCCTTCTCAAAAAGGATCATCGACCGTTCCAGATCAAAATGGTATTGGCCGGAATTATCCCGCAGCCAGTTGGCCAGAAACTTCCATTTGCTCTCGGCATCGGGCTCGCCCGGCTTCTCATGGCCGGGTGACTGGCCCCAGACGACCCAGAGCCTGTCGGTCGTTCTTAAAAGCAGTGTATCGCGCACACTTGAGCAATCGATCAGGCGGAAAATACTGCGGGAACGGTTGCCAGTCGTCGATTTTTTGGTAATGAACTCAGCCAGCCTGAGCGATTCAAGCACTTTCGGGTCGTCCCAGAGTTCACCGGGGCGAAGTTTTGCGGGCACCTTGCTGCCGCGTTCCGCAGACTGCTGTACCAGTCGAGCGGCATAATTAAATTCGATCATCTGATCCAGGATATCTTTACGAACATCAGCCGATCTCAGGACGGTGGCGTGGCGGTCAAGTAGAATCTGCGGCTCATCGGGCAGCGTCAGGGCCATGAGCGGGCGCCGGTATTCCGCACTTATTTCCATCTGTCCGTTGGGTTTAAGATCGATTGCGTTCAGCCTCTCCACCCATGGCATACGTATCCGAATCCGGCGGCTATATTCTTCCAGGTTGAAGCTCAGAGTGGATGGCAAGCGTTCTCCGTCCATCAATTCGCTGACCATGCCGACCATCGTCTCCCGGCCCTGCAACAGCCAGGCGGGCGGCTCGGGTGAAAAGAGGATCTGGTCGGGCCTGAGCTGGAATTCCGGCTGGCGATCGACCCAGTGGCGAAGGGCCCGGAAGCCATGAAATGACGATGAAGACGCGACAATGGCAGCGGCAAAACCGGCGGCAACGCGGGGTCCAAATTTGCGACGAGAGAGCAGAGTCAGGGGCGCGGACGAAGGACCCGCCGCATCCGATCGCTGGGCAGAGGCCAGCGAAGGGGCAGGTTTCGCAATGCCAACCTGGTCATCGCGAAGTGTTTTGATTGGTCCGTTCCTTCAAGTCTGTCACGACGCGCCTCACAGCCGGGCATCTGGCCTGAAGTCGGTCGCGGAGAGTCGTATCACTATTATCGGCAAAAATTCAAATTCACCAAACTTCAAGCCGAAGATCGAGCTCAACCTTGCATCGCCGATCAACTTCACCTCTCACAAGATCAATCAGCTTAAGGATATCAGAAGGAGTACAACCAGGCTCGGCAACAATATAATTCGCATTTCGGGTTGAGATTTCTGCTCCGCCGATCCGCGAACCTTTCATCCCAGCCTCTTCAATAAATGTTTCAGCGGGTGTGTCCGGACGCGGGTCGCGAAAAATACAGGCGGATGGCTGATGACCATACGGCTGATTCTCTTTTTTCAGAATCCAGACATTACGCATTCGCTTCACAACCACTTCGGGGTCGTCAGGCGTTAACTTCAGGCTGACACGCAGGATAATATCATTATCAACCATGTCAGCCCAGCTGTGGCCGGGGGCGAGATCTTCGCGCTGAAGGGTGACAAGATCGTGATCGGCATCCAGCAGTGTGATACTCTGGATCAACGGCTCAAGGCTAACGGATCTAGCACTGGCGGCTGACTTTACGGCACCGCCGATCGTTCCCGGAACGCCCGTCAGATGCTCAAGACCGGCTAAACCGGCCCGGGCCGTTTGAGAAATCAGTGCAGTCAGAGGAACGGCGGCTTCGGCCTCGACCGTATTCGAATGAATCTGGATGTCGGAGAAAGCCGGGCTGACGAGATGAATCACCAGCCCATTAACGCCCTGATCACGCACAAGAACATTGAATCCACCGGCCAAAATGCGGCAGGGTATAGATTCACGATCGGCAAGCTCAACTAACCCTTTCAGCTCGTTTGTGTTACGTGGTCTCGCCAGATATTGGGCAGGACCACCCAGACGAAGCCATGTGAGAGGAGCAAGGAGGGCGTCGGAACTGACAATTTCACCAAAATCAGCAAACGGGTGACTCATCGCAGCGAATCATCCAGAAGGTCAGGGTCGCGGGATGCGACAGCGAAAAGGAAAACAGACGCATCTGCTATTTTCCCCATAACAATCGGCATTATGACCACTCGACCTCTTTTTCACAAGAGAAATACGATTTGAGGCAACATTGCCACTTCTTTTGTGACGAAAGATGGCTTTATTGGGCTTGATCAAGCTGCATACCACCACGCCAGGCGGCATTAACGATCATGCGGAAGGTGCCGTAAGTCTGGGCTCGATTCTGCGCGGGGAAGGCGATCAAAACAACCTGCCCCTGCCCCAGGCGGCATTCGCCCAGAGCGCTGAGACCTGCAATTTTTTCCGGACCAAGCAGCCATCCGCTTTGCAGAACTTTAGTTGAATCCTGGCTGTAAGAGACAACAGATTCAAAACTTGTGTTTTTGGTCGAAGTCGGCTTAGCAGCCGATTTTAAGGCGAGCGATCGGTCAAAATAGAGGCTTGGCCGAACCGGCAGGCCATATGATAAAGGATGATTCTCCGTCCGCAGTTCGCCCATGAGGATCGAACCAGGCCCGTAAAAGTCTTTGCTGGGAACACTTGCGACGGCGTCTTCCACAGGCAGACAAAGCTCCTGTATCAAATAATTACAGGAATTTTCAATGCCGACGAGCGTGCCACCCGCTTCGACAAACTGTTTCAGAATCTCTTTCGCCCCTTCCAGTCCACCAACATATTCCGGGGCGGTCTCGTTCGTTTTATAACCTGTTTTCAACGAACGACTTGTAATCGATGGGAAAAGAATGCAATCGTATCGATCCCTGAGATTTCCGGCAAGAATTTCGTCGCGGTGAATCGTCTGGAACGGAATTTTCAGGCGTTCAAGCACAAGCCTTGTCCAACCCTCGTTCATGGAAGGCTCCCACGGCTGATACAGGGCGATCCGCTGGTCCACGAGGTTATACTTTTTACCGGAAAACGATGGTATTTCAGTAGTTGCAATAATT
>JBILGL010000050.1:0-13699 GCA_044351075.1 Isosphaeraceae bacterium
CGAATGATTGTCATTCAGGCTGTTCGAATACTTAAATCCACAACGATCCTCATTTGACACCATTTCGGTGTCAAAACTCTTTGTGCGAAATGGCGATAACCTTGACTGACTTGACTTTCTCGTAGGGAAATTCGGGTGCAAAGTCGGCACCTGTTGGCCAAATCAACGTAATTAATTCGAGATCAAGACGAATATCCTGGAACAAGTCCAGGTCATGAAGGGGTTGAAAGACTTCTCACCAGAGTTTTCATCGCGAACGTCAATTGTTCCTTCAGTTCCATCTTCAAAGGTCAGTTGAATTGAATCCCTTGAAACATCATCAGCACTTCGCAGTTGAGGGATGATCGTTTTACTCCAGTGGCTCGATAGGTCGTAGAGATTTTCTCTCTCGAGCCAGGTTCCAATCTTCCAAGAGCTCCAGTTCGTGCTTTGCACGCCACTCAAGGAGATGACGCAATAACCTTCGAGGAAACCACCCTTTCATCAAACCGTTGATGATATGGTGGTGCGTGATCCTTTTATTACATCACGAAGATGATACCGAGGAATCTGGATATTTCTGGCATGATAAACTCCAGTTCGGTTTCAAAAAATTTCGGCTTCAATATCAATTTATAACAAATAATCAGGCGGACTGATGAGGAATGTTCTTGCCAGCATTGAAATAAACGTCTCGAAAAAACGATCAATCAGAATTGTAACGCCTTGTCAATGTATAGTTTAAGTTCATTTCGCAGCCGTGAAAGGTGATTATTCGGTCGGTTTACCATTCCGACGAATCGGTACGACCGGACCATTCGGCAAGATGTGACGGGTGGGGAAAGATTTCCGGCAACTTGGCCGCTTATTGTTTTGCGGATGAGACGATAGTTAAGAGGTCAGGCGGGAGGAACGAGCGCTTTCACGGATGCGATTCGCTGTTTCCCCATTGCCAGGCTTTCTGCTTCCGCAATGATGTCAAGTGGTTTCTCTGGGGGGATGAGCTGCGTCAAGCAGCTGTAAAACCGCTTGCTAAATGGAAATGCAGGGCCTGATAAGGAGAGCAAGATGCCGCCTGACGGAACAAGGAGGTAATCTCATGAATGTGATGACGAGTCGGTTTGGTCCGCTTGAGATATCAGAACAGGATTCGATTCAGTTAACCGAAGGCCCTGTGGGTTTTCGTAACTGTACGAAATTCGTTCTGCTGGCGGATCAGAAGGTGGAAGGGCTTTACTGGCTTCAGAGTCTTGAAAGCCCCGAACTGGCTTTTGCCCTGGTTCCGCCGGGGGAAGGGCTGGAAAATTACCATGTTGATGTGCGTAGTGGCGATCGCTCAGCACTGGCTTTGGAAGAGGGGCAGGAACCTGAGATTTTCCTGATCCTGAACCGGAGCGAAAGCGGAGTTCTGACCGTCAACCTGCAGGGCCCGATGATTTTTAATCTGTCCCGGCGCGTTGGTCGTCAGTTGGTGCTGACATCCAGTCGTCATTCGGTAAGGCATCCACTTGGTGAACCGGCCACGGAAGAGATTCTGTTGAGCGTAGGTTCCAGCGCGACGTTAAGAGCGTCGGCCTGAGTCGTAACGCGTCATAAACGAGAGTCTCATTCCCCTAACCGATTTCTTCATGTTCAAGCAGGTCGTGGAAGTGCCTGAAAAGCCAATTGGCTTTCGTCAATGACCGGTTCAGTGCACTTAATCAATCCAAAAGGGCATGGCCAGGGATGGTCAAGCCATCGACCGTTGGCAGGAGGAAGGAGCCTGTACAATGCTGGTCCTTTCACGTCACCGCGACGAAAGTATCATCATCGGTGATGACATTGTGATCACCGTGGTGGACATTCGAGGTGATAAGGTCCGACTGGGTATCGCCGCACCCATCGAGATCAGTGTGCACCGTCAAGAGGTGTACGAAGCCATTCAGCGCGAAAATCGACAGGCCAGTCGCCTGGAACCCCAGGAAGCCCGGCAGGTCGAAGCCGTTCGCGGTCCGCTGCATCGCGAATTTCGGCGAAATCATTCAGAAGCCTGATCAAAGAAAATGCGCCGGTGCCTCTCCACCGGTCATTGAATTCAGACTTCTTATCATTCTGGCCCTCTGCCCGTAGGGATACTGGCAGGGGGCTTTTTTAATTTTAATAATTATTGAATATCAAAGAGTTTACCGAATCTATGAAACTCCGAATACACTGCCAAAAGAAACTGTCGAAAACCGAAATTAAACTGATTGAGCTTTGGATTTCTGAATATAAGCACTTTAATGAACTGATTAAAAAGGATGAAAAAACTGTTTACTCAAGGATTTAATCCTGTCACCCGCTTTTAAGCCACAGCGTTAACAGTTGATCATTGTAACCCGAATAAAACGGCCCTGATCTAAAACAGCCTTTGGATTGTTCAACAGCAACTATTGAGGTAGAATACAATAAAGCCTGCCCGATTCGATCAGAAAAAAAGCCAACATCAACCGTCCCATGCCAGAACTAAAACGAGTAACTGCTGTCATTCCCATCGCTGCCTGCCTGATTTTCGGCGGGCTTGTTCGGGGATTTGGTGCGGAAAAGGATTCCGTTTCTTTCTCTCATGAAATCCTGCCGATCCTTTCCGACAAATGTTTCACCTGCCACGGGCCAGACAACGCCAAGCGTAAAGGTGATCTGCGGCTTGACGACCGCGATGCAGCCATGAAGTCGGGTGTGATCATTCCCGGTAAATCGGCAGAAAGTGAGCTTCTGGCACGCATCACCAGCCACGATGCAGATGAAGTCATGCCGCCGCCGAAGCAGAATAAAACGCTGGCTGCGGCGGAAATTGAAAAGATCAGGCAATGGATTGATCAGGGGGCGAACTGGGGGCGACACTGGGCCTGGGAAAAGCCGGCCAGACCAGAAATCCCCAAAACACCTGCCGGATTTGCGGCAAAAAATCCGATTGATCATTTCGTCGCTCAAAAACTGATCGCCAAAAACCTGAAGCCACAGCCACCAGCCAGCAAAGAGCAGATTGCCCGAAGATTGGCCCTTGACCTGACCGGCCTGCCGCCTGATGCGAAAATGCTGGAGCAATTTCTGCGGGATTCATCGGCCGGGGCTTACGAAAAACTGGTGGAACAATTGCTGGCCTCGCCCCGATTTGGCGAGCGGATGGCCTGGGATTGGCTTGATGCGGCCCGCTATGCTGACACAAATGGCTATCAGGGCGATGGCGAGCGCACCATGTGGCCATGGCGAGACTGGGTCATAGCGGCCTTTAATGCCGACATGCCCTTTGACCAGTTCACCGTCAGCCAAGTTGCGGGCGACCTGCTTGAAAAACCTTCGCGCGATCAAGTTCTGGCAACAGGCTTCAGCCGAAACCACATGATTAATGGCGAAGGCGGGCGGATTGCTGAAGAGAACCGGGTGGAATACGTTTTTGACCAGACAGAGACGGTCAGCACCGTCTGGCTTGGCCTGACGATGACTTGCGCCCGCTGCCACGACCATAAATTCGACCCCATATCAAAGAAAGACTATTTTCAGCTCTTCGCGTTTTTTAATCAGACGCCCGTCAGTGGTGCAGGTGGCAGCGGCCAGACGGCCCCAGTGCTTGATATGACCACCCCCGCACAGCTTGAAGCCCAGAAAAAAGCAGCCGCAGCTTATGACGCTCTGCAAAAGAAGCTGCTGGAGAAGGAAAAACAGCTACGCGAAGCCGGAATGACGACCGACAAAAATGGTCTCTTCGCCACTAAATTGCCGGTGATTATTGAATCAACACTGCGAAAGGGCATCGATGGCCGCCCTGCCGAGAATTTCAAGGCACTTGAGGAATTCTACGGCAAGACCGAGCCGGAATATATCCGGCAGCTTGGCGAGCTTCGCCCACTGCGGCAGAAGCGAGACGAAGCCACGGCGAAGGTCACTCGAGTGATGGTAATGGCCGACATGCCAAAACCACGCGAAACCTTCATGCTGACCCGTGGCACTTACGACAAGCGTGAAAGCGCTGTTGAGCCCTCTATTCTTTCGGCTTTTCGCCCGGCAACGGTCACAGGCGAAAAGGCCGCCAACCGGCTGGATCTGGCCCAGTGGCTGGTAAGCCCAGAAAACCCACTGACGGCCCGGGTGACTGTTAACCGTCTCTGGCAGATGCTATTCGGTGTGGGGCTGGTCAAAACTTCTGAAGATTTCGGCCTTCAGGGCCAGTTGCCCAGCCATCCGGAACTGCTGGATTATCTTGCTGTCGAATTTCAGTCGCCCACGCTTGATAAAAAAGCTCGCCCCTGGTCGATCAAACATCTGATTCGCCTGATTGTCAACTCAGCCACCTATAGGCAAAGTGCGTCAGCTCCGGCAGAGCTCTGGGCCATCGACCCGGAAAATCGGCTCTTAGCCAGAGGGCCACGTCATCGACTGCCGTCGTGGATGATCCGCGATCAGGCACTGGCCGTTTCGGGCTTGCTCACTCCAACAATCGGGGGCCAGTCGGTTAATTCCTATCAGCCGCCGGGCATCTGGGAGGAAGCCACTTTCGGCTTTAAGACCTACAGGCAGGATCATGGCCAGGCCCTCTATCGCCGCAGCCTTTATCTTTACTGGCGGCGGATTGTTGGGCCGACCATCTTCTTTGACAACGCCAATCGTCAAACGTGCTCGGTCAAGAATGTCATCACTAACACGCCGCTGCATGCCCTGACAACGCTTAACGATGTGGTTTATGTCGAATCAGCCCGCGCTTTTGCCCAGAATGCTCTGAAACAAGGCGGCCCGGCTGATGCCGAGCGCGTTGGCTGGATTGTTCGCCAGGCGTTGATGCGTCCTGCAAGTGATAAAGAAGTCAAAATGCTAACCGCTTCGCTCTCCAAACAAAGAGCCTTTTACAAACAAAATCTGGCGCAGGCCACTGAGCTGCTCAAGGTGGGTGAATCGCCCCGTGACGTTTCGCTTGAACCGGCCGAGCATGCCGCCTGGACACAGCTTTGCCTGCTCGTGCTGAATCTTGATGAAACACTCTCCAAGCCCTGAGACTTCAAAGGAAAAAACAGATGTGGCCCGAATCCTTTGAAATGATGACGACGAAAGCCCTTTTAACCAGGCGCACGCTTTTTGGCCAATCGGCCATGGGCATCGGTTCGGCAGCACTCGCAGCACTGCTGGGTGGCGATGCGAAAGCCCAGGAGCAGCCTGCCACAACAATGCTGCCGGGCTTGCCACACTTCCCGCCCAAGGCAAAGAATGTGATTTACCTGCTGCAAAACGGCGGTCCTTCACATGTCGATATTTTTGATTACAAGCCAGAACTGAGGCGACGGTCTGGCGAGCAGATACCCGATTCAGTGGTGCAGCAGGCCCGGTTCAGCACGATGACCGCCGGGCAGACCAATCGCCCCTGCCTGCCTGAGATCACGAAATTTGCCCGCCATGGCCAGTCCGGGGCGACCGTGAGCGACTTCATGAAGCACACGGCTGGAATAGCTGATGAGCTCTGCTTCATCAAGTCGATGCACACCACGCAGGTAAACCATGCCCCGGCGATTACCTTTTTTCTGACAGGTGCCGAAATTCCCGGGCGCCCCAGCATGGGCTCGTGGCTGACCTATGGCCTGGGCACATCGTCGCAGAATTTGCCGGGCTTTGTGGTGATGACGTCGCGCGACAAGGAAGCCTCGTGTGGTCAGATTTTCTACGATTTCTACTGGTCCAGCGGGTTTCTGCCCAGTAAATATCAGGGTGTGAAATTCCGAGGTGGTGGCGACCCTGTTTTGTATTTGTCAAATCCGGCAGGGGTGAGCCGCGAATCCCGCAGGGCAATGCTGGACGATCTCGCGGCTCTGAATGAATCACATTATGAATCAGTCGGCGACCCGGAAATTCAGACACGCATTGCGCAATATGAAATGTCATACAAAATGCAGATGAGTGTGCCGGAATTAACTGATTTTTCAAACGAGCCAGAGAATGTGCTGGCGGAATATGGGCCAGAAGTGCGCCGACCCGGCTCATTTGCTTACAACTGTTTGATGGCTCGCCGACTGATCGAGCGTGGCACACGATTTGTGCAGCTTTTGCATGCCGGCTGGGATCAGCACCGAAACCTGAACACGCAGCTCAAGGTGCAGTGCACAGATACAGACGCCCCTTCTGCGGCACTTGTCAAAGACCTCAAGCGTCGTGGCCTGCTTGATGAAACACTTGTCATCTGGGGTGGTGAATTCGGCCGAACGCCGTTTCTTCAGGGCAAGATTGAAGAGACAAAATCATGGGGCCGCGATCATCACCCTTATGCCTTTACCATCTGGATGGCTGGTGGCGGAGTCAAGCCGGGCGTGAGCTATGGGGCGTCTGACGATTTCGGCTTCCGCGCGGTGGTTGATCCTGTCGGTGTTCACGACCTTCAGGCCACCATTCTGCACCTGATGGGTATTGATCACGAACGGCTCACATTCCGCTTTCAGGGCAGGGATTTTCGCCTGACGGACGTTCATGGTTCAGTTGTCAAAGGAGTCCTGGCATGATCGACCCACATTCAGCCAATTTTTCAGGTGTCAATCGTCGTCAGTTACTGGTCGCCTCAACGATCGGCCTGGCCGGTATGCGATTCGGTCAGCCATTGCCCGCAGCTGATATCACGGCAGAGCAGGCAACCACGGGCGGCAAGGCCAAATCAACGATTCTTTTCTTTCTTTGCGGCGGCTCAAGCCACATTGATATGTGGGATCTCAAGCCAAAGGCCCCGATGGAATATCGCGGCGAATTCAAGCCGGTGCCTACCAGTGCATCAGGCTTGCAGATCAGCGAGCATCTGCCAAAGCTGTCCCGGGTGGGGCACCATCTGGCATTGGTGCGGTCGATTCGCGGCTCTGTCAATACAAACGATCACCATGCGGGATATTATTATAACCTGACGGGACACGTGCCCGACCCGACTTTTCTGACACTTGGCAATGACCGTACACCAATGCCCGACGACTGGCCCTATATGGGCTGTGTGGTTGGTTCGCGGCGGCCTCAGCACCCTGATCTGCCGAATGCCATTACGCTGCCGATCAAGCCAAGCAAGCTGCCTTATGTCAGGCCGGGGCAATTCGCTGCACGCCTTGGCGTTGAGCACGACCCCATGTATATTCTGGGCGACCGCACCAAGCCCATGACATTTGCCGCACCGGCACTCACGCTGGAAGGCAACGTAACGGCAAGTCGGCTGCTGGCACGCGATGGCCTGCTGGCGACAGTTGATTCAGCCAGACGCGATATGGAAGCCAAATCACGCATCCAGACATGGTCAAAACTCCAGCATCAGGCCATGCGACTCTTATCTGGTGGCGGGGCAACCCAAGCGTTTGACCTGGCCGGCGAAAGACAATCGACGATTGAAAGATATGGTAAAGGCATCAATGGCATGAGCCTGCTTGTGGCCCGACGACTGGTTGAGGCTGGCGTGCCATTTATTACGGTTTTCTGGGCGGAGAATGACGACAAAGTGGCTGAAAAGTGCAAGTCTGGCGGTGGGTGGGATACCCACGGCAGCAATTTCGCCTGCCTGAAAGAAGACCTTCTGCCTGAATTTGACAATGCCTTTTCAGCCCTTATTGAAGACCTGGAACAGCGGGGGCTGCTTGATTCAACCATGCTGGTGGTGACGTCTGAGATGGGCAGGAAGCCGAAAGTGGGCGATCCGAGATCAGGCGGAGTCAAGGGAGCGGGCCGCGACCACTGGACGCACTGCCAGAGTGTGGTGCTGGCTGGCGGCGGCATCAAAGGCGGGCAGGCCTATGGGACAACCGACAAGTATGGTGAATACCCTGAAGAGAAGCCGGTCACACCGGCCCACATCGCCCACACGGTTTATCATGCGATGGGAATCAAAAATCTTGAAGCCACGGACAAGGACGGCCGCACATTTAACCTTCTGGCCGAAGGCTCGCCGCTTGAGGAGCTGTTTTGAGAAAAGGTCAGGCCCTGAGAAATAACTGAGCATAAAGCCATGCGATTTATCGCACATAATTGTTATTCAATTGCAATTGCGATTACTCTCGTTCTTTTTGGCATTTGTCCGAGTGTTGCAGAAGATCGACTGCCCAATATTGTTTTGATACTGGCAGATGACCTCGGTTATGGGGATCTGCCCGCTTTTTTTCCAAAGTCAATTTATCGCACACCGAACATTGATCGGCTTGTTGCACAAGGGACAAAATATACAGCTTTTTATGTTTCGCAGCCCGTCTGCACAGCCTCGCGTGCATCGCTGATGTCCGGCTGCTATGCAAACCGGATCGGCCTTGCCGGTGCGCTGAATCATACAAGCCCTGAAGGCATTAATCCCGAAGAAGAATTACTTCCGGAATTGCTCAAAGCCAAAGGATATGCAACGGCCATTTTCGGGAAATGGCATCTGGGAATGCCGCCACACTTTTCGCCACTGAAAAATGGATTTGATGAATGGCTGGGAATTCCGTATTCTAACGACAACAGTAAGTACCATCCCGTTCTCGCTGCAAAAATGCCGCCATTGCCGCTTTATGACGGCGACAAAATTGTTGAAACAGATCCGGATCAATCCCAGTTTACGCGACGATTCACCGAAAGGGCCGTCTCCTTTATTGAGCGTCACCAAAACAAGCCTTTTTTTCTGTATATGCCACAGGTAATGCCTCATGTTCCCATTTTTGCGTCAGACAAGTTCAGAGGCAAATCGGCGGGCGGACCTTATGGCGATGTGATCGAGGAAATGGACTGGTCTGTAGGACAGATTACGGACACTATCGATAGACTCGGGCTTGCGGAAAATACGCTGATTATCTTCACCAGCGATAATGGGCCATTTCTCAGCTATGGGTCGCATGCTGGTTCCGCCGGTCCGTTTCGTGGCGGAAAACTAACGACATTTGAAGGTGGCGTTCGCGTGCCTGCCATCATGAGGTGGAAAGGGCGAATCAAGGAAGGGCAGGTCTGTAACGAACCATTCATGACCATTGATTTGCTGCCCACATTCTGCAAAATCAGCAATTCGACAATGCCCAAACAGAAGATCGATGGAGTGGATATTTCGAGAATTTTATTTCAGGAGCAATTATCTCCTGACAAAAGCCATAGACCTCTTTTTTTCTACAGTGGCGATGAGCTCCAGGCCATCAGGATGGGTCGTTGGAAATTGCATTTTGATCATTCGTTTCTGGTTGTCAATGGCGAGACTCGTACCGATGGAAAACCCGCCGGTTTTGATCAACTTTCACCCCAATCGATCAATAACAGCTCAATTGATGGGATCGCCAGCCGCCACGGCTATAAAATAGAAAAGTTGCCAGTTTCGCTGTTTGATCTGGAAAACGATCCTGCTGAATCAAGAAATGTTGTTAATGATCATCCGGAAATTACAAGGCAAATCAAAGAGATCGCCGCTGCACTCAGGGCTCAACTGGGTGATCGATTAATGCAGGTCAAAGGCTCTGAAATGAGGCCGGCGGGAATGACCCCATAAGACCACAAATGAGATTTTCAGAAGTAAAGTGCACCTTTTCCGACTTTTCGTATTCGTTGTTTTTTGACAGCTCAAGATAGAGTTCAATACATCGCTGAAATGAATCACTCCACCGGCAAGTCAGGTCGCTCTGTCCATTCATTCCACGAACCATCGTAATTCGACAACTGACCGAACCCAAGGCGATCAAGGTTAAACAAAGCGACTGTAGCCGCCACACCGCCATTGCAATAGGCCACGATTGGCTTATCGGGTGTAACATCATGCTGTTTCAACATTTCAGCAATTTCTTCCAGTGGTTTGAAGCCGCCGCCAGGCTTGATAAAAAGCTCTCGCGGCAATGATTTTGCTCCCGGAATGTGCCCACCACGCGGACCTCGCCGCTTCTCTCCAGAGTATTGGGCCTTGTCACGCACATCCAGCAATTGCACTTCGGGCGAGCCGATCATTGCCTGCACTTCAACCTCTGATTTTCGCCACTGAGGAAGGCAGTTCGGCACAAAAACCTCCCGATTTGGCGACACCGGCCCTTCTTCCAGCCGCATCTCCAGCTCATTCCAGCGCAGGTAGCCGCCTTCCAGTACGCTCACTCGGTCATGACCATAATATTTCAGGGCCCACCAAAGCCGCGTGGCATTCTGACCACCGGCATGATCCACGGCAATCACATGCGTCTGATTCGAAACGCCCCTTACACCCATTGCCTCGGCAAATTGTTCGGGCGAGGCAATCTGCACCGGCACCGGATCATCGGGGTCGATGATATCTCGCGTCCAGTCCACATACGAAGCCCCCGGAATATGCCCGCCGAGATACTCCTCATAAGCACCCCGGTAATCAGCCTCCTCAACCCCCGGAGCGATTAGCCTTGTAACAACATAACCTCTTATATCTAAGACTCTTAAATCTTTATCGCCGAGATGCTCATGCAGCCATTCAGCGGTGACAAGGTGGGGAACTTTGTTGGCCACGATCGTAAAATCCTTATGATTCATGTGGCAGGCGAGGCTTGTTTCACGTTACTTTCTACAGTATAGATCTTTCCGTTCCATCGTGCACGATGGCAGTTTCCCAAACGGGGCAAAGACCGTCATGAAATCAGTCATTCTTAATGAGCCAGGCAACCCTGCTGATGTCCTTACATGCAAAGATGTTGCTACACCTGAACCGGGCCGTGGTCAAGTGCGTGTACGAATGATCGCGAGCCCGATTAACCCTTCAGATCTGATGCTCACACGCGGCAAGTACATGACCCAACCAGTTCCAGGGCAGGGGGTTGGGTATGAAGGTGTGGGTATTGTGGAAAAGGCTGGTCCAGGGCTTCTGGGAAAATATATGAAAGGTCGGCGGGTAGCGGTTTTGAATGCTGCGGGCGGCAACTGGGCGGAATATGCCGTTTTGCCGGCGAACCGAGTCGTGCCGGTGGCGGCGGATTTGCCGGACGAGCAGGTGGCGAGTTTTTTTGTGAACCCGGCCACCGTGCTGAGCATGGTGAGGGAAGTGTTGCAAGTCAGGCGTGGGCAATGGCTTTTGAACAATGCTGCCGGCAGTGCGCTGGGTCGAATGATCATTAAGCTGGGTCGGCACGATGGCTTCCGGACGATTAATGTGGTGCGTCGCGAGGCATTAATCCCTGAGCTGAAAGCGCTTGGGGCCGATGAGGTGATCGTTGAGGGCAAAGAAAACCTGAGCGAACGGGTGAAAGCCATCACGGGTCAGGGTGGTCTGAAATACGCGGTTGATCCAGTGGGTGGGGTGAGTGGTTCTTCTGTCTTTGAAAGTCTTGCACTTGATGGACATATGCTGGTTTATGGCACGCTTTCGGGCGAACCATTAGTGATTTCGCCGCGACCATTGATCGCAGGCAAACGACTTGAAGGCTTTTATCTGGGCCATTACATGCAATCGCGGCCGATCTGGAAGAATCTCTTATTATTCAAAGAGATTGCGAGGCTGATTCGAGCGGGTGTGCTGGATACGCCACCTGGGCCCGTTTTCCGTCTGGAACAGATTGCCGAAGCAGTGAAAGAGGCTGAGAAGCCGGGCAAACAAGGGAAGGTATTACTGAAAATTGGAGAATAACGAAGGCAATTCTTTTGATAATCTTCGGTTTTGGGGTTGTCAAGAGGGCGACTGGGGTATCATATTGGTAGGTTAGCAGTGAACTTGTGTCAGGTTGGTATCCGGGAGATTTGATCCAGATGAATTCCAATGGTGCTCAGGATTGGCGAGCGGTGGCGATCATTGCTGCTGGTGGCGAACGGCTTCTTTGCCTTGGCGAATCAGCTTCGCAGGTCAGGGCGGCTTATATCGGTGCCTGGTCGGAAGTGATTCGCGACGAAGACCGCCCCACCGTGAAGCAGATCAGCCTGCAAAAGTGGACAGGTAAAGTTTGGCAGGGCCAGTGGGATCATCAAGATTTCCTTAAGGTGCCAACTGCCCGTGTGGCAAGAACTTCTGACGATGACGAAATCGACGAAGCCGATCTCGGCGATGCTGAAGATGATCTGGACATTAACGAAGAGATGATCAATGAGGTAGAGGCGGAAGTCGAGGCCGAAGGCGACGAAGACTAACTACTTATCCATTAAAATTTTGTAGTGGATCGCACTCTGCTGCGCTAGCCCGGACAATAATGTCTGGGCATTTTTTTTGGAGTATGTTCGCTAAAAACTCCATGCTCACACGCTCGCTGGAGTAATGGCCTGTCAGCAGAACTGAAATCCCGGCATCGCGGGCCTTCAGAATCGTATGGAACCGAAGCTCGCCAGTAATCATTAATTGCGCACCGCTGGCAATGGCCATATCAATGAGATCATCGCCCGCGCCACAGCCGATGGCGATTTTTGTGATTTGTGTCTCGTTTGTGACACCGAAAGCCAATGCCAATTGTGCAGCCTTACTTTTCAGCCCCGTAATAACTTTCGCTGCAATCTCTTTAATTGAAACAGGTTGTGGAAGATCTCCCACTCGCCCGACACCATCTTCGGCCCGACTGGCCACACCAGCAAGGTCATAAATGTCGATTGCCGGTTCTTCATAGCTATGGGCCAGCCGAATAGCCTCAAGAACTTGATTTTGTAATGACTTAAGTGCAATAATCTCAAGCCTTTTCTCGGGCACTGATTCAAGTTGGCCAACATTTCCAATCGTCGGGTTCGCGCCTGGCTGCCCCCGAAAGGTGCCCTGACCATCCCCGGAAAAACTACACTGATCATAAAGCCCAATCTGGCCAGCACCTGCGTCAAATGCCGCCTGCCGAACGACTTCAAAATGATCCTGTGGCGCAAAAACAACGAATTTCACACAGGCAGGATTCGCCGATGGCTGAAGTGGGCGTATCTTTTCGGCACCAGCGACCTGAGCGATGAAATGATTCGCACCTGCTGATGCTCCATCCCAGGCTGTATGGTGGCTGATTACGGCAATGCCGGCACGCGCAAGTGACCAGATGATCGCTGTTTCCGACTTATCGGCACGAATTGATTTCGTCGCTCGAAAGAGAATCGGATGGTGGCTGATGATGGCATCAAATTGACCAGCAATCGCCTCGGCAGCAACATCGTGCGATAAGGTCAGGCAACTCAATACCTTATGAACGTCTGACGAAGGATCACCCAACAACAGGCCGCAGTTATCCCAGCTCTCGGCAAGTCGAAGTGGGGCAAGCTCTTCGATCATCTGCATCAAGGCTTTCAGTTTCATCATCCAACTCTTTTTTGGTCAGAAATAGCGATCTTGCCAGTGGTTACGAAGAGAAGTCGAAATTGGGCCTGGGGCTTGATATTTTCTATCGCGGAATTGGCCTACCGTCATCATTCCTCTGACGGCATTTGCTAGAATGACCTCATCCGCCAAGGCCAGCTCATCAGAACTTATCCTCATATATTCTATGGGGATATGAACTTCCGAAGCAATTTCTGCGACTACATCGGCAGCGATGCTTGCCAGTTTCGGGCCGTTTGCTTCAGGAGCAATTAATTGACCGTTTCTAACCAGGAAAAGGGCTGACCGGGAGGCTTCCCAGATGTTGCCTTTCGTGTCCTGCGACAGCATTTCATGGCAATTTTGACTGAGAGCGCATTCGAACGCGCGACGACGGTTCCAATAATTGAGAGTTTTGTAACGAACAAGTTCGTCGCGATCGTCAACTGGCCAGAAATCTGAGGAAAGAGAGAGACGATTCAGCGGATAATCGCCTAATGGATGGGCAGAAACCCAAAGTTGGCCGGGCTCGCCAGCGCATCCCCCAGTGAGAAC